>QMPA01000047.1 GCA_003650365.1 Bacteroidota bacterium
ATTTGTGGAAAATATTGGAATCATGTCAAAGAAATTTATACTTGAAGAGCCTGCCATAGCCTACAACATCCTTGATGACAAAGATGCTTATTCGTTAATTTACGCTATTAAAAAAGGTATTAAATACACTTTCTTCGAACAGTTGTCAAAATTAGGCCCGTTTACATCACGTGATTGGTCAGGTTTCCTTCATCTTTCTGAAAGGTCGATGCAGCGGTACAAAAAGGATGGCGGTATTTTTGGTACTGTTTCTTCCGAGAAAATTGTTGAAATTACGATGCTCTATAAATATGGTGTAAGTGTATTTGGTGAAAAACAAAAGTTTGATAGCTGGTTAAATATTAAAAACGTGGCATTGGGGGGCATCAAACCCAAAGAATTACTCGATACTTCGTTTGGTATAGGTTTGATAAAAGATGAATTGAGTAATATCGAATACGGGGTTTTGGCATGATTGTTTACCGATTGGCAAAGGCTAAATTCAGTTTGACACTTTCGGGAAAGTGCGCAGAAAAGTCTGGTGGACGGTGGAATAGCAAGGGAGTCCCGATGATTTATACAAGTGATTCAAGGGCGCTTTGTACCACCGAGGTTGCTGTTCATATGCCCTTGGGTTTATTGCCAGCCGATTATAAAATCATTACCATTGAGATTCCTGATTCCGTTAAAACACGAATTTTGCCAAAAAGTAAATTACCAGTAGACTGGAAGTCAATTCCGCATTCGGGAAGCACCCAGGAGATTGGGGATGATTTTATCAGGCAAAATAAGGCTACCGTAATGAAAGTGCCTTCAGCGGTTGTGCCGGGGGATTTTAACTTTTTGTTTAATCCCAACCACAAAGATTTTGCTCAAATTAGAATTAAGAAAGTGGAGGACTTTGGTTTTGATTCGCGTTTGTTTGGTTTATAAGTTTTTGGGCCCGCTACGGCGCGGCGACGCAGCGTTATTGATAGGGTTATTGATGTTGTTTTTCTCGCAAATGTGCAGTGAGAATTTAAATGGCTATTGATATTGTTTTTCTCGCGACGGCGCAACGACGCTGTGATATTTTAATCGTCTCTGCTTTTTTGCCAAGGACTTTCTATGTACCCCCAAACTCCATTAAAAAAGCTTTTATAAACCCATCAATATTTCCATCCATCATACCCTGCACGTCTGAAGTTTCAAAGTTTGTGCGGTTGTCTTTTACCATTTTGTAGGGGTGCATTACGTATGATCGGATTTGAGAGCCCCATTCTATTTTCTTCTTGCTTCCTTCAATCTTATCCTGTGCTTCTTGCTGTTTCCGCAATTCAATTTCGTATAATTGAGACCGGAGCATTTGCAACGCTTTCTCACGGTTTTGTCCTTGAGAGCGTGTTTCCTGGCATTCGATTACCAATCCTGAGGGTTCGTGGCGAAGGCGGACTGCAGTTTCTACTTTGTTTACATTTTGCCCACCTGGGCCGCTGGAACGAAAGGTGTCCCAACTGATGTCAGATGGATTTATTTTGATTTCGATGGAATCATCCACTACCGGATAAACATAAACTGAAGCAAAAGAAGTGTGTCTCCGATTGGCCGAATCGAAAGGGGACAGGCGTACCAAACGATGTACCCCGTTTTCACCTTTGAGGTAGCCAAAAGCAAATTCGCCTTCAAATTCGAGGGAGACGGATTTGATTCCTGCAGGTTCGGCTTCCTGTATTTCCAATTGCCGGACTTTGAATTTATTCTTTTCGCCGTAGCGAATGTACATCCGCATGAGCATTTCTGCCCAATCCTGACTTTCTGTACCGCCGGCACCGGGAGCTATTTTTAGGATAGCATTCAGTTTGTCCTGCGGACTCGAAAGCATTTGTAAAAACTCAAGATCTTCGATGCGCGTTTTTGTCAATTCAAACTGCTCATCCAGTTCCTGCTCACTGGCTTCTTCCAGTTCGTAAAATTCCTGAAGGACTTCAAGGTCGGCAAATGCTTCTTCGGCATTGGCAAAATCCTGCGTCCAGCGCTTTTGCTCTTTGATTTGTTTTAGAAGCGTCTCTGCTTTTTTTGGATCGTTCCAGAAATCGGGGTTGTGGGTTTTTTCTTCTTGCTCCTCGATTTCCATTTTTTTGCGATCGATGTCAAAGATACCCCCTCAAGGCTGCAAGCCTCTTAGACAAATCTTTGGATTGTTCGGTGGTGAACATGGTTTTTTGGTTTTAAAGTTTAAGGAGGGCAAATTTAGTTTTTTTGTTGGCTCTCGCAAGGACGGTATTCTTGCAGCGGTGGAGGGGGTTATTATTTTCTAGCAGCGATGCGGTGACGCAACGGAAGTAGTAATAGAATAATTTCGCAGCGGCTCAAGACCGTGATGGCAGTATGACAGTCTTGTAGAGAGGAAGTAATCTATTCTTTAAGGACTTTCAGTATTTTGGGTTTTTCATTAGAGGTTCGTATTTCAGCAAAATACAGACCGGGATTACCACTCAATTTAATGTTGCAATATTGAACTGCTTTCATCTGTTTAGTGAGTATTAATTGTCCATGAATATTTCTGATAGTGAGCTGCAATTCAGTATAAATTTTTCCCAGGTCTATCGTTATATCTTCATGTGTTGGATTTGGATAAGCTTTTATGAAAAAGTCAGGGCTCGTTTCTTCAAAACCGCTTGGTCCTTTTTTATAGATATAAACTGAACCGGCCTCAAGGAAAAATTTCCCATCATCCGAAAACTCATCTTCTCTCCAAGCTCCTATTATCAAGTGATCAGCATTTACAGCAACGGCATTCCCAAACTCACCGCGATAGTCTCCATCAATTGAAACAAACTTTTTTGTTTGATTCCAGTTTCCGTTTCCATTTCTTTCAAATAGATAAGCAGCACCAGCATCGATTATAGTATCTTCCTCAATAATTATATTGCTTGCAAAAGCTCCAACCAAGGCAAGATTATTATTAATAGATATTGCTGATCCAAACATATCTCCCTCAGCTCTATCTGAAGCAACAAGTATTTGTACTTCTTCCCAATTCCCGTCTACGATTTTTTCAAATATATAGGCCGAACCAGCTGAATGTAAAGTGTCATTCCCATCTAACTCCTTATTATAAGCGCCAACAATTGCAGTGTTCTCAAAAATACTTAAGTAAGCGCCAAAATTATCCCATGTAGTCCTGTCTGAGGCCACTACTTTCTGCTGAAATTGCCAGTAACCACTTTCATTTTTATGATAGAAATATGCAGAGCCGGCATCATAGACATCATTTTCACCATTGACATCCTTGCTGTCTTGCCATGCTCCTACCAATACATTACCATAGTGAATTGACACCGCAACACCAAACATAGCACCAGCATCCCGATCGGGTGCCACTAACTTCTTCACCTGATTCCATTCATTATTCCCGCTTTTCTCAAATACATATGCTGAACCGGCCTCTGGAATGGCATTCCCTTCAATTGTATCCTCATCATCATAAAATGCGCCCACAAGAGCAAAATCATCGTGAATAGAAACAGAAAACCCAAAATTTGTATAAGCTGTTCTGTCAGCAGCCAATATTTTTCTCTGCTCTACCCAAATTCCAGTAGTTTCTTCCCTTTTAAAAATGTAAGCCGATCCTGACCGATATACAGCTCCTCCCTCTGCGTCCATCTGAGTCGATTGATCAGCACCAACTATTGCATAATTTCCACAAATAGAAACAGATACGCCAAAACAAGCAATAGTCTGCCTGTCGGAAGCAACAATTTTCTGAACCTGTACCCATTGGTCGTTTTCATTTCTCTCGAATAAATAAGCAGCACCGGCAGAAGACAGTGTGTATTCTCCATTTTCATCAGTATCTTCGAACCAAGCACCAACAATTGCATAATTACTATCAATGGCAACAGCACTTCCAAACTGTGCTTCATAAGCTGTATCGTGCGCAACAATTTTTGTCACGTTATTCCAGTCCTGAGCAAAGGTCCACATTGAAAATGCTAAGATGAAAAGGCTTAGGTAGAGTTTTTTCATTTTCATTTTTTTAAGATGGATTTTGTATTTTGAAAGCTAAATTTACAATTCTCCTTTAATCACCTTCCAGGCCAAATCAGCCTGAAAGCCTTTTTGAACGGCATATTTCACTAGTTTATTCTGACGTGTGAACTCATCTTTTCCTGTTGCTTTTTTTGAGGCAACTACGGATTTTAAGGTATTCAGGTATTCTTCTTCGTCCAACTCATTTAAGCCCATTTGGATGTAGATTTCAGGGATATTTTTTTGAGAAAGTGCATGGAAAATTTTAGCACGCCCCCATTTGTTGTTCCTCATCTTTCCATAAGCAAAGGAAACAGCATAGCGCTCTTCGTTGATGTAATCCTGTTCTTCCAAAGCAGGAATAATTTCCTCAATTGTTTTATCGGAAGCTTTCCACAGTTGCAATTTCTTTTTTATATCAAAGATACTGCGCTCGGTATAAGCACAATAATGCTTTGCTCTTTCGAGGAGATAAGTGTGTTCGGGTGACATTGCGTTGATCTTTTAAGAAGAATGCCACAAGATACGAAAATAAGTTAAATTGAGAAGATTGGGTTCTGAGAAATAATGCGAGAGAACTATTTCTCAAAAGCGTGTAGTGTGACGTCAAAAATCAAAACAGAGTATTGCGGAATATCTTCTGACGATTGGGGCCCATACGCAAGATTTGAAGGTATGATAAGTTTGATTCGGCCACCTTCGTCAATTAATTGTATGCCTTCTACCCATCCTGGAATAAAATTAGTGAGGGGAGATGCTGAAATGTGGCCTTCGTCGAACACAGAACCATCAAGAAGATACCCTTTGTAAGTTACCTTAACAATGGCGTTAGGGTAGGGGAATTCTCCATTTCCGGCTTCTTCAATAACATAATACAAGCCACTTAAGGTAAATTTTCCGTCCAACTGATTGTCTGCAACGTATTGCTCAATTAGGGCGTGGTCAATTGCAGCCTGCTTCGCCTCTTCATCTTCTTTTTTACAGGAACTTATTGAAGTAATTACAATCAATAATAAAAATAGAATTGCCAATCCGGACTTACTTACTTTATTAAATATCATGGGTCAAAAAATTAAGTTGCAAAGGTACTTCAAAAAGGATATCGTTTAGTAAGCTAGCTCATGTTTAAGATTCTTTAACCCTCAATCAATTATTCAAACATATAAATGAATTAAGTGTATTTTCGCAAAAAAATATTACTATGAAGAAGCTGTTCCCGATTTTTATTATTGCTTTGATGTTGTCTTCCTGTAGTTCGTTGGAAGTTCTTTATGATTACGACAAATCAGTTGATTTTACTAAGTTTAAAACTTTTAGTTTTTATCCTTGGGATTATAAGAATGGTTTTCAACTCAACGATTATGACAGGCAGACAATCCTGAATGCCATACGAAGCAGCATGGAAAGCAACGGGTATAAATATGTGAAAGATGGTGGCGAAATGGTAGTTTCCATTTTTATAACACTCGAAGGTAAGGTTAGTTATACAGCATACACCGATCATTATGGAGGTTGGGCTGGCTACGGTGGTGGCTGGGGATACGCTGGCTATGGTTACGGTTACGGAATGGGATATTCCACGACAAATGTTTCACGAAGAAATTATAATGAAGGAAGCCTGATTATTGATGTTTTTAGTGCTGCCGATAAAAAATTAATCTGGCAGGGAATAGGAACAGATGAAGTTGAACAAGATATGGATGCACGCGACCGTAATCTGCCAAAAAAAGTTGCAAAAGTAATGGATAGGTTTCCAGATTCTAAATAAAAAGTAAACGTATTATCAATTATAAAAAAATCAGTATATGAAAAAGTTAGTTTTTATTTTCCCCTTGATTTTTATTTTTTTCTCATCTTGTAATTCATGGAAGTTTGCTGCCGAATATGACCATGATGTTGATTTTAGTACATACAAAACATTTGGGTTGTTGAGTTGGGATCCGCATAACGATAAAATTATGAGTAAGAAAACAAAAAAGTATATGCTAACATCTATTAAAGAACAGTTAGAAGCCCGCGGATATATTTATCAGGAAAAAAATGCTGATTTGCAGGTTTCTGTATTTGCTGTTGTCGAGGAAAAAACAAGCTATTCAGCATATAGTGACCATTATGCCGGATACAATGGATACGGAGCTGTTGCCATTGGTGTTGGAGTAGGATCGGGAGGGGCAGGAGTAGGTGTTGTGGGTTATGGTAGTCCAAGTATGTATCCTTATACTGCTGTTACACATGATTATCATGTTGGAACTGTTGTGGTTGATTTGTTGGATGATTCTAAAAAGGTAATTGTTTGGCAAGGTGTTGCTACAGGAAGGATTGATCATGAAGAAGCTACAGAGGTTGAGGTGAGAGACAACATCAACCAGCTTTTTAAAACACTACCGGTTGATAAAGTGAAGAAGTAGATTTGTATGAGTAAAAGACCTGCCAGTATTCGGGGAACCTGGTAGCATCCTTAAATAATGACACCAACGCTTCCAGGTCCTTTGGACGCTGGAAGGTTGTTTAAACATCCACTAATAATTCATCCACCAGTCGGGGAACACCATCTCCGGCTTTTTCTTTGATTACTGTAAGATTTGAAATCCCTGAAACGGGAAATGCTTTTGGATCGATATAATACTTTAGGGAAGATTCAGGGGCATAGCCGATTAGTCCGGCAGCCGGATAAACCACCATCGAAGTGCCAATTACCAGTACAAAATCTGCTTCTGAAATAATCTCGGTTGCTATTCCAATCAGCGGTACGCCTTCTCCGAACCAGACAATATGTGGACGCAATTGAGAACCTTTTTCGCATTTATCGCCCCACTTTAATTCCCAGTGGTCAAGGGTGTAAACAAGACTGGAATCAATGGTGCTTCTTACTTTTTTTAGTTCACCATGTAGGTGTAAAACATTTGTTGAGCCAGCCCTTTCGTGGAGGTCGTCCACATTTTGGGTGACGATTTGCACATCGTATTTTTCTTCGAGTTTTACCAATGCAAGATGTCCGGCATTGGGTTCGACTTCAAAAAGTTGTTTGCGACGCTGGTTGTAAAATTCGAGTACCATTCCAGGATTGTTTTGCCAGGCAATGGGCGAGGCCACTTCCTCAATACGGTGATTTTGCCATAAACCGTTGCTGTCGCGAAAGGTACTTACACCACTTTCGGCACTCATTCCGGCACCTGAGAGAACTACTAATTTTTTCATTGGATTTAATTTTTATGAAATGACTTATCGGTTAGTATTGATGTAATGGTAACCATTGAGAAAATCCAAAATAGCAAAAAAGCAAATAACAAATAAAAAAACAAATCGCAATGTTTTAATTTCTAAACTCACGAACTGTATTTTAACATGGGTACAGTTTTGTTTATTGAACATTGTTTTTTCAACGGAATTCTCAAATATCATTCGGTCAATAAATTTCAACTGTAAAGATAACTAAAAAACAGGGCACAAAAAAAAGACGCTCCCGGAGGAGCGCCTAAGCCTAAACAAGAATCGCAACCATTAATGAATTAGGCTATTTCTACTTGAACAACTTCATATCGTCCAATACTTTCATTACGCTTCTTACTGAATCGGCTGAAGTATCCATCAGTTTTTGTTCGTCTTTGTTCAATTCTATCTGAATGATTTCTTCGATACCATTTTTTCCCAGTTTTACCGGAACACCGAGGTAAACATCTTTCTGTCCGTATTCACCTTTCAGGCAGGCACAAAGTGGAACAATTTTTTTCTGGTCATCAACAATAGCTTCGACAAGTTGAGCGGCTGCGGCACCTGGTGCATACCAGGCTGAAGTGCCCATCAGGTTAACCAGTTCGCCACCTCCCTTTTTCGTTCTGTCAACAATTTTGTCCAGTTCATCTTTTCCTAAAAGTTGGGTAACAGGAATCCCATTTATCGAAGTGTAGCGTGGCAATGGAACCATGGTGTCACCATGTCCGCCAAGTAGCAGGGCATGAATATCAGTTGGGGACACATCGAGGGCATTGGCCAAAAAGGCGCGGTAACGGCCTGTATCCAGTGTTCCGGCCATGCCGAATACCTTGTTGGAAGGTTTGTTCGAGGCTTTGTAAGCGGTATAAGTCATTACGTCAAGCGGATTGCTTACTACAATAATGATTGCATCGGGCGAGTATTTAACTGCCTTTTCAGTAACCTCTTTTACAATCCCGGCATTGATTTTAATCAGGTCGTCGCGTGACATGCCTGGTTTCCGAGGAAGGCCAGAGGTAATCACAATTATTCCTGATCCTTTGGTTTTCAGGTAATCGTTTGTTACACCTGTTACACGTGTATTAAAGTGGTTGATTGATGAAGTCTGCCAGATATCAAGGGCTTTGCCTTCGGCTATGCCTTCTTTAATATCTAATAAAACAACTTCTGCTGCCAGATCTTTTTGTGCAATAACATTAGCTACTGTAGCGCCTACATTACCAGCGCCGATTACGGTAATTTTTTCCATTCTTAATGATTTTATTTTAGGTTTTTTCTTTGATTTCATTCTGGCAAAATTAGCAATAATTTAATATCTAATTCGCTTCAATATATAGAAATGATGTAAGGAGTTAATTTAAAAATTGTCTAAATTAATTCAACATTTCAAATGCTGCATCCAGGTATTGGTTTACATCTTTGGTATGATGACCAATGTATTCTTTGCTGCGTTCGTGCCCCAAGCGCACGACTACTGCATTTTTTTCGGGGATGGCAAAAACATATTGACCCAAAATACCACGCATATAAGGGATGGTGTGCCCTTTATAATGAATAATCCACCACTGAAAACCATAAAAACTAATCGGTTTTTTGTCTCCCTTGTTTACTAAATAGCTGGCCGGGGAAGTGGCTTCTTTTAAATATTCTTCAGAAATAATCTGATTGTCATTCCATTTTCCCTTATTCAAAACCAATTGGCCAAAGCGTGCAAAATCGCGGGCATTGCTATTGAAACAACAATAGGCTTTTTCCATGCCATCTTCACTATCGAGACACCAAAGTGCATCGTAGCGCGCACCAATATGTTTCCATATTTTTTCAGAAGCATAATCTGCCATTCGTTTTCCGGTTGCTGCTTCTATAATCATGGCCAGCACTTCGGTATTTCCACTGAGGTAGTCAAATTCTTTTCCAGGGGTTTCAACAACTTCAAGGGAGTTAATCAGTCCCGGCAAGTCTTCTCCGTAATAGGCTACAGTTGTCATCGAAAAGGGGCTGCTGTAGGCTTCATCCCAATTTAGTCCCGAGCTCATTGTAAGCAGGTCGCGGATGGTGAGTTCGGCATTTCTTCCTTTTTGAAAGACAGGGAGAAAATCACCGACTGGCTGATCGAGGCTTTTGATTTTCCCTTCATCCAAAGCAATACCAATCAGTAAGCCGACAATACTTTTTCCGGCACTGAACGAATTGGAAAGGGAATGTTCATCGTAACCATCCCAATATTCTTCATATTTGATTTTTTCATCTTGGATAACAAGAAAAGCAACGGGTTTATATTGTTCGATAATGCTCCGTGTTTTAGACGACATTTCGAATTGATTGTAATCTTCGGCAATTTGCCAGGGATGGTATTCCCCGGCTTCAATAGTTCGGTTGTAAAATATTTTATAATCGTCAATATTGGGTTCGCCATGGCGGATGGCGGTAACAAGGTATTGAGGCGTAAATGCTATTACGAAGGCGATTATCGCAATGATTAGCAACAGAAACTTTTGCCCTTGGCTCAATTTGTTTTTAAAAAAATCCATACAGAAATTTATTAATAGCAGAATTCAGATTGCAAATTACGCTAAAAATAGCTTGTATGAAAAAAGAAATAAAAATGCATTGCTTAATAATACCTGAATCTTCGGATTAGAAACAGGGGTTCGCAAATTTATATAGTGGTCGGACGACTTTTTTGCTCTGTATCATTAGTCGTCTGACCACTTGAAAAACTACCTTTGCGCATCCATCACCGCAACCATAACCATATTAACGATTTCGTTTACCCCACTGCCCATTGCCAAAATATGAACCGGTTTTTTCATTCCGTTCAAAATAGGTCCGATAACTTCAATATCAGTAACCTCCTGCAAAAGTTTTTGGGCAATATTAGCAGATGCCAGGTTTGGGAATATGAGGGTATTTGCCATTTTCCCGTTCAGTTTAGAGAATGGGAATGACTCTTTCGCCAATTCCGGATTGAGTGCAATATTGGCTTGCATTTCTCCATCGACAATAAGGTCGGGATGTTCCTTGTGCAATATGGCTGTAGCATTTCGCTGGCAGTCAGTAGCATTTCCTCTTACTGAGCCAAAATTTGAGTAGGAAAGCATCGCAATGCGCGGCTCAATTTTAAACCTTCTTACTTCTTCGGCAGTTTGAAGTGCAATATCAACAAGGTCTCTTTCGCAGGGTTCTTGGTTTACAGTGCAGTCGCTCAGAAAGAAAGGGCCTTGTTTTCCATTAAAAATATACATGCCGCTTACAATTCGGGTGTTGTCCCTTTTTCCAATAATTTGTAAGGAAGGCCTGATGGAGTCAGGATAACTCCTGGTTAAACCAGACAAAACAGCATCAGCAAAACCGGTTTCTACCAACATGGGGCCAAAGTAGTTGCGGTGCAACATGGCATCCAGTGCAGAGGTCGGGTTCATTCCATTGCGTTGTTGCTTCTCGTGAAGGATTTTTGCAAATTTTTGGCGTCTCGACTTTTCTTCTTTGCATTTGTTATCGATAATTTCAACACCTTTCAGTTCCAACTCATTTTCACTGATAATTTTTTCAATCACCTCTTTATCGCCTAACAATATCGGGATGGCCAGTTTTTCATTATGGACAATTTCGGCTGCTTTAAGTATATTGTAGTTTTGTGCATCAGCCAGTACCACCCGTTTTGGGTTGCGTTTACAGGCTGCTTTCATTTGCATTTTAAGCTTGTTGGAGAGGCCAAGTCTTTTTTGCAATTCTTCAATATATGCTTTCCAATTTTTAATTGGTTTTTTTGCAACTCCTGTTTCTATTGCCGCTTTTGCCACCGCCGGTGCCACTCTTTCAATAAGGCGCGGATCGGTTGGTTTCGGGATAATATATTCGCGGCCAAATTTCAGGTTTTGTACTTTGAAGGCGATGTTTACTTCTTCGGGTACTGGTTCTTTTGCAAGTTGAGCCAAAGCTTTTGATGCCGCCAGTTTCATTTCTTCGTTAATGGTTGTTGCTCGCACATCCATAGCTCCCCTGAATATAAAAGGGAATCCAAGCACATTGTTAATCTGGTTTGGGTAATCGGAGCGTCCGGTTGCCATCAACAGATCGCTGCGGGTTTCCATGGCTTCTTCATATCCAATTTCTGGAGTAGGGTTTGCCAATGCAAAAACAATGGGCCGATCGGCCATTGAAAGCAGCATGTCTTTTTTCATAACCCCGCCAACTGACAGGCCAAGGAACACATCGGATCCTTTTACCGCTTCTGCCAATGTATGTACTGGTTTGTCGGTCGCAAATTCTTTTTTAGTTTCGTTTAAATCGGTTCTGTCTTTGTGCAAAACACCACGGCTGTCGAGCATGATGATATTTTCTGGTTTTGCACCAAGTGCGATATACAAACGGGTACAGGAAACAGATGCAGCTCCGGCACCATTCACAACTATTTTTATGTCTTCAATCTTTTTATCATTGATTTCAAGTGCGTTCAACAAACCGGCTGAAGTAATAATGGCTGTACCATGTTGGTCGTCGTGCATAATAGGAATATCGAGCTCTTCTTTTAAACGTCTTTCAATTTCAAAACATTCTGGGGCTTTGATGTCTTCCAGGTTAATCCCTCCAAAAGTGGGCGCAATGGCTTTTACGGTTTGGATGAATTTATCAATATCTTTTTCGTCAACCTCAATGTCAAATACATCAATGTCAGCAAATATTTTGAACAGCAATCCTTTGCCCTCCATTACTGGTTTTCCGGCTTCGGGACCAATATCGCCCAAACCCAATACTGCTGTTCCGTTTGAAATAACGGCAACAAGGTTTCCTTTTGCGGTGTATTTGTAAGCATCCTCCTTGTTTTTTTCGATGGCAAGGCAGGGATCGGCAACACCCGGGGTGTACGCCAACGAAAGGTCGCGCTGTGTCGAATAAGGTTTGGTTGGTACTACTTCAATTTTTCCGGGGCGTCCCAATGCGTGGTAATTAAATGCGTCTTTTCTGAATAATTTATCCATAACTTTTTTATTAAGAATTGGAGCAAATTTACTACTTAAATATTGCCATTGTTAAAAATATAACAATAATTTTCTTATTTAGACTCAGTCTCAAAATGCTGTACATTTACACTATTGAAAAAAGTATAGTGATATGATGAAAATGCCTTCGCTACTATTAATTGGCGGAACTGGAAGAAAGATCGGAAAAACAACATTGGCTTCAATGATTATTGAGCATTTTGCAAAAACCAATGAAATAATTGGTCTAAAAATTTCCAATATGAAACCGGGGGATGAAGCTTTTCATGGTTTTCACGAGCATAGTCTTAAGCAAAACTATTCTATCCTGAAAGAAAAGAAAATCGGTAACAAAGACAGCCAACGGATGCTGGGAAGTGGTGCGAAACATTCTTTTTTTATCAGGGTGCAAGACGAGTTTATTAACGAAGCTTTTGAGGCGTTGTTGCAGAAAATTACAGCGGACACCATTATTGTCTGCGAATCAAACAGTCTGCGCAATATTGTTGAACCCGGATTATTTTTGATGGTTTCTGATAATAGTGGGAAGCCGCATAAAGCTGAATCGGAAAAATTGTTGGCAAGAGCCGATATTCAACTGATTGCGCACGATTATCCTGATTTTAAAGAAACGATGAATAAGGTACAACTTATTGAAACCGGATGGTCTATTAAAAGTTAGCCGCTGTTTTTTATCTTTGCTGACAAATAAATTACACATGCCATTGAAACTTTCCATCATTATTCCGGCTTATAACGAAGCCCCAACCATCCATCTTATTCTTGATAAAGTACTGGCAGTTAAGCTTATTAGTGGATTTTCCAGGGAGTTGATTATTGTGAATGATTTCTCTTCTGACCAAACAGCGGAAGTTGTAAACGAATACATTAAAGCACATCCCAAGGAAAATATCCAATTTTTCGAGCAGCCAAAAAATATGGGAAAAGGTGCGGCTTTGCATCGGGGTATTCAGGAAGCCAAAGGTGATTATCTTATTATTCAGGATGCAGATCTTGAGTATGATCCGGAAGAGTATAACAGACTTTTAAAGCCGGTAGTGGATGGTTTTGCTGATGTGGTTTACGGTTCGCGATTTATGGGTGGCAACCCCCACAGGATTTTATTTTTCTGGCATTCTATCGGCAATAAATTTCTGACGGCACTTTCCAATATGTTTACTAATCTGAACCTGTCAGATATGGAAACCTGCTATAAATTGTTTAGGTCCAATATTATTAAAAGTTTGGATTTGAAAGAGAAACGTTTTGGTTTTGAACCGGAAGTTACAGCAAAAATTTCACGGGTTAAAAACATAAGAATATATGAAGTTGGTATTTCTTACTACGGCCGTACTTACGAAGACGGTAAAAAAATTGGCTGGAAAGACGGCATGCGTGCTATTTATAGCATATTGAAATACAATCTATTTTCACGTTAAATATGCGGAAGCGCTCTTGTTAATTTATGCATGTTATAAAATCTACAAAAATTAACAGAAATTCATTGCTGGTGCTTGGGTTTATTGCGCTGACTGTCCTGTTTTTTCGTTTCTTTTTCCCATACAGCAATCCCATTAATTTTGATGTATTTGGTTACTATTTGTATCTGCCTTTTACATTTATTTACCACGATCTTGGACTGAGTAATATTGCGCAATTACATCAGTTGATGGATACATATGATCCTTCGGTTAGTTTTTACCAGGCTTCTGTTGGGCCATCTGGTAACTGGATTATGAAATATAGCATGGGCATGGCCATCTTGTATTCCCCATTTTTCCTTCTTTCCCATTTTTCTGCTTTGTTATCCAATTATCCGGCTGATGGATTTTCGTTACCTTATCAGTTGGGAATAATTGTTGGCAGTACAGTTTACACACTGATTGGAATTTTCGTTTTACGAAAAGTTTTGTTAAAGTTCTTTGGAGATAGTGTTGTAGCCTTCACTTTGTTGTTGTTATTTTTTGGAACTAATTATTTTGATCAAAGTATTTTTAATGCCGAGCTTGCACACAATTATTTGTTTACACTGTACGTCCTGGTTTTATGGTTTACAATCAGATGGCACGAAAATTACAAGCGCAAACACATTATTCTTTTGGCCATTTTTAGCGGGATATTGGTGCTGGCACGCCCAACGGAAATAATTGTAATACTCATTCCTTTTTTGTGGGGAGTTTACAATTGGAAGAGCTTTAGAGAAAAGCTTCTTTTGTTAAAGCAGTTTAAGTTGCAGTTATTATTGTTTACACTAATTTTTGTGCTACTGGGGTCGTTGCAACTTGTTTACTGGAAGATTTTCAGCGGTCAGTTTTTCTATTACAGCTACAGCAATGCAGGTGAAGGCTTTGATTTTTTCGCACCCCATACAATTCAAACGTTGTTCAGTTTCAGGAAAGGCTGGTTCATTTATACACCTGTGATGATTTTTGCAATAGGTGGATTTTACTTTGTACTTAAGGAAAAACGGAAAGTTTTCTTTCCCCTCTTTCTTTTTTTTATTCTGAATTTGTATTTGGTTTCCAGTTGGTCTTGCTGGTGGTATGCCAATTGTTTTAGTCAAAGGGCATTGGTACAATCCTATGCTGTGATGGCCATCCCCCTTGGTTTTTTTGTTCAGCGAGTATTAAAATCAAGGCTGGTTTTCAAATACCTGTTTGCAGCTTTAGCGCTGTTTTTTGTCGTATTGAATTTATTTCAAACCTGGCAAATGAGAAATCAAATTCTGAGTGGCGATAGGATGACTCTCGCTTTTTACAAACAAATTTTTGGAAAAACGGAAGTTTCAACTGAAGATCATAAACTCTTGTTGGTGGATAGGTGGTTGGAAGGAGATGAAAGACTGAAAGATGAGTCGGGCTATAAAAGCCGTTTACTTACTGCTTTTGATTTTGAAAAAGGACCGCAAAAATTTCAAAAGTATTTACAGAATGATTTTTCGCACAGCGGACAAAGCTCTTTCCAATTTGACAACAGCATTTTGTACTTTAATTTATTTGAAAAAGATTTTGAAACATTGACAGGCTACGACCATGCATGGATTCGGGTTGTGTTTTATGTGTTTCCGCAAAGCGAATTGGAACAGAAGGACTTTACCCTTGTCATGCAGTTTATGCATAAGGGAAAAATTTATAAATATAAGGGGGAGAACATCCTTCCTCTGCTCAAAAATAAAACACTTCAAATTGGAAAATGGAATAAGCTCAGTTTCGATTACCTGACACCGGAAGTTCGCACAAAAGAAGATGTGCTAAAAATATATTTTTGGAATAAGGGAAGGGGCAAAGTAATTATTGATGATGTAACAGTAACGGTTTTCGAACCCGATAGGGGTGAGTGATAATAGCAAAATTCAAAACCTAAAATACAAAATTCAAAGCCCCACCATTATAGGGCAACCCCATTTTTCCCCTTGGGGGAGATGCCCGAAGGGCAGAGGGGTAAAAGCACCAATCACACTTGCAATTTGATATTCCACTTCTCTACGTGAAACCCTTAAAATGATACGTATTTCCCTCAATTTGGCTTTTGGAAGTCAATTTGCAGTTTCATTTTCTGTAATATTGAACTCAGTTTTAACACGAAGTTTAATTTAAAATCTCTAAGAAAATGTCAAATGTATTAGATCAAAAGGTAAATGACTTTATGGCTAAAGTTATTGCCAAAAACCCCAGCGAAGTTGAATTCCACCAGGCAGTTCACGAAGTAGTAGAATCTGTTATCCCTTTTATTGAGGAAAATCCACAATACAGCGAAGCAAAAATGTTAGACCGTATGGTTGAACCTGAAAGGGTATTGATGTTCCGTGTTCCATGGTTGGACGACAAAGGAGAAGTACAGGTAAACCGTGGTTTCCGTATCGAAATGAACAGTGCTATTGGACCATACAAAGGTGGTCTTCGTTTTCACCCGACTGTAAACCTTGGTGTTTTGAAATTTCTTGCTTTTGAGCAGGTATTCAAAAACTCGCTGACTACATTGCCAATGGGTGGTGGTAAAGGTGGTTCTGATTTCGATCCTAAAGGAAAATCAGACAACGAAGTGATGCGTTTTACACAAAGTTTCATGAGCGAATTATTCCGTCATATTGGACCAAACACTGACGTTCCTGCCGGTGATATTGGTGTTGGTGGACGCGAGATTGGTTTCCTTTTTGGACAATACAAAAGATTGCGCAACGAATTTACAGGCGTTCTTACAGGAAAAGGAATGGAATGGGGTGGCTCATTAATTCGTCCTGAAGCAACAGGTTACGGTACTGTATATTTTGCAGAAGAAATGCTCAAAACACGTGGCGACAGTATGAAAGGTAAAGTTTGTACTATTTCCGGTTCTGGAAACGTTGCACAGTATGCTTGTGAAAAAGCAACTGAATTTGGTGCAAAAGTGGTTACCCTTTCCGATTCATCGGGATACATTTACGATGCCAATGGTATTGATGCCGATAAATTGGCTTTCGTAATGGAGCTAAAAAATGTGAAGCGCGGACGTATCTCAGAATATGCTGAGAAGTTTGGTGCCGAGTTCTTCCCCGGACAACGTCCATGGGGTGTTAAATGTGATGTGGCCATGCCTTGTGCAACTCAGAATGAAGTGAACGAAGATGAAGCCAAAACATTAATAGCCAATGGTTGTTTCGTAGTTAGCGAAGGTGCCAACATGCCTTCTATTCCTGAAGCTATTGGTGTTTATCAAGAAGCAAAAATTCTTTATGGATTAGGTAAAGCTGCTAATGCCGGTGGTGTTGCTGTTTCAGGTTTGGAAATGAGCCAAAACTCGATGCGTTACAACTGGACTCGTGA
>QMPA01000048.1 GCA_003650365.1 Bacteroidota bacterium
ATCAACTTGTAGGTAGTCCCATCCTGCCTCAATTTCCCATCTGGCCCAAAACCGAAGGAATGCCATGGTTGCATCTGTCAAGTCAATAACGGTGTCCAATGTGATTGGATTTGTTTGATCGTCTTGGTAGTTTGTGAAAGGCGAATCAGTAAAAGAATATTCAGGAGAATGGAAAATCGTGCCTACAAGATCCCATTCGTTGGTTGACCAATTCGTCAGGTCTTCGGCTTCATCCAAAAAAATCATGACCTCTGTACCAAAAACTTTTTCGATGGTATCGGAAATCACAAAATCACCATTGTCAACGGAAAGGAGGTATCTAAAAGTTGTCCCATTTTCAATGTCCGGATTGAGCACATAACTGATTGAATCCATTTCCACCTGTAACAATTCCATATTCTCAAATGAAACTGCTTCACCAATTTCGGCAATATTATCATCTAGAGGTGTAATTGAAACCGTAAAGGTCTCTGCTGTTGTCATTCCCAATCTCTTAATCTCAAATGTCAGATATCCACTTTCATCTCCCAAAACCATTGGGGCTTTGTCAGTAACTGTTGCATATTTTCCAACCAATTTAGCAGCATGAATATTCTGCCACATTTGATCCTGACACAATGGAACAATCCGGCTTACCGATGGCCAAAAACCATCACCTCCACCTCCAACTTCCGGGGTGTATGACAGTATTAAATCTTTGGTTTCTTGTTCACCGTACATCCAATCGTCCGATCCACCATTGGTGGGATAAATTGTAGAACTCCCGGCACCATAAGTGTATCCATTTTCCTTTGTCATCAATTTTGCATAATCGTAAAGTAGAGTGTCATCAGGCGAAGGTGTTTCCGTCCATCCCCAAACATATAAAAGCAAGTTACTGTATGAATGGTAGTTCAGTGCAATCTTAAATTCATGCGCATTACAAAAATCACGGATGTTTTTTATTTCCGGCTCTGAAAAAGCAGCAGGACCGCGATAGGTTTCGTCAGAAGGATAAGGTGAAGAACCACTGTTGTCATATCCCCATTTGTAGCCATAATTCCGGTTGGGATCAACACCCATCGATCCGTCACCATTGTCGCGCCTATTCTTGCGCCACATACCACCACCATTTGGATCGGTAATATAATTATGCTCGTAACCGTCAGGATTAATAAGCGGTACAAAATACATTTCGGTGGCATCAACCAATTGTTGAATTTCAGGATCAGAATCATATTTTTCCAACAGATGCCACATATACCACATCATTTGCTGAACACTCATTGGTTCGCGCGCATGGTGAACACCAGTGTATAAAACTTCGGGTTCGCTTTCGTCGGTATTTGGATTATCGGAAATACGTACCCAGTACAGCATTCTTCCATCATGGGTCAAAGTATCTGTTGATATTGCTTGTCGCTGGGTGATTAAATCAGGATAAAGTGCAACCATCGAATCCAGTTCTGCCATCACTTCATCTAATGAATAAAAACCACCCATGGAACCATATTCCCAGTTTTCGGGTGTTGGCCATTCGTCATTTACATCACGAATTAATTGTGCTTTATCAGATGCAGCCCTTTCGGCATAATATTTTGAAACATCGGCAATACGAATTTCGTATTTGAAACCTGCTTCATCAATATTATTAATTTCAGTAGCAGAAAGGTCGGTCTCTAAAAAAACACCTTTTTTAAAAGTTCCTTCTTCGATGGCAATACCGGTTGCAGCCAATTGCTGAATATTTTTCCCATCTAGGAAAATCCTTACTTTAGAATAGTTTTCCTGTGCCGAAGCTCCAAGAAAAATCAGCATACTAACTACAAGTGTAAAAAACTCTTTTCTCATCGTTATCTGTTTAATTTTGGTTAAAGACAATAATTTATCGTGCAGGGTTGTCTGCAGGATTATTTTTCCATTTTAATGTTGCTATAAGGTGTTCAATATCTTGTTGAATGAACTCAATTACTGGTTGAAGCGAATCGTTGTTAGGGGCGGTATTAAAATAAAGTGATCCCCGTAAAAAATGAGTAGTACTGTCGGTAAGAAAAAACTGATAAGGAGAGGCCGCACCACTTCCTTCAATTTCGTAGGTAAGTCCAAAAACATTGCGTTGACGATCGACAATCAGGCTGTCATAAATCGCATCAGCCTTGGGAATATGCTTGGTAACCAAAGTGTGTGCATCTTCTAAATAAGTGATTAAATCACCGTCAATTTTTTTATAACTTAAATAAAGTGTAGCCTTAAAAGGTTTGAAATCAATATTAATCCAGTACTTTTCATTGGGTGAAAGCAAATCCGGACTTATGATTGCATATGCCGGGTACTCAAAACTATACGGAAAAACACTGTCAAATAGTATGTATTGTTTCTCGGGCAAATCAATTCTGAAATAACCCCTGGGCTTTGGTGTATAGGGCTCATCGCAAGCAGTCAGTAAACCAATAGTTATAATTAAAACGAAAATGAAATTAATTTTTAGGTTCTTCAATTTCATTTATTTTCACCTCCACTTCATTAATTTTGCGCATATCTACACTTGTAACATTAAATTCAAACTGTTTAAAAGTGATTTTTGAACCTTTTTCCGGGATCATGCCCTTCAGTTCCAATAACAGACCACCCAATGAATCGGATTCGCCTTTCACTTCATCAAAATAATAATCATCCAGATGTAGGATTTTACACAAATCGTTTAAAGGTGTTTTTGCTTCAAAACGGTAACTTATTTCTGAAAGTTTTTCGTATTTGAACTGTTGATTCTCCTTGTCAAACTCATCACTTATTTCGCCTACTATTTCTTCAATAATATCTTCCAAAGTTATTATCCCGGAGGTTCCTCCATATTCGTCAACAACAATAGCAAGATGTACTTTTTTATCCCTGAATTCTTGTAGCAAATCGCTTAGCCTTTTGTTTTCGGGAACAAAAAAAGCAGGCCTGATCATCGCACTCCAGTTAAAATCTCTTTGTTCCATATCGATGGGAAGCAGGTCTTTGATGTACAAAACACCTTGTACTTTATCAATATTTTCTTCATAAACAGGAATCCGCGAGAAGCCCGATTCCGCAACCGTTTCCATTACTTTAGAAAAAGATTGACTGACATCAAGAGCGGTAACATTAACCCTTGATTGCATGACTTCGCTGGCTTCCTTCTCTCCGAATGTTGCAATACCTTTCAGAATCATTTTTTCTTCTTCGGGAGCATTTTTATCAGTTGTAATTTCAATAGCATCCGATATTTCACTCATCGAAACCTGAGGGCCTCTATTACCAATATTTTTATCAATAAGTGATGTGGATCTGACAAGTATAATACTCAAAGGTTTGAAAAGAAACATTATTACTTTAAGTGGTTTTGCCATGAGCCTGGAAATCATCAATGCTTGTTTGTTGGCTATTATTTTCGGAATAATTTCACCAAACACTAAAATAACAGAAGTGATGGCTGCCACTTCGACAATAAAAGCGAGTATACGGTTTTCTCCAAAATCGAATAAAAGTGAAGAGAGATAAGTAGAAAGAATTACGATACCTACATTGATAAGATTATTGGCAATAAGGATAGTAGCCAACAACTCTTTGGGCTTATTTCTGAAAGTGTTCAGTATTTTATCCACACTTTCATTGCTATTCTGTAAAATATCTAAATCAGAAGGACTTAATGAGAAGAAAGCCGTTTCAGATCCTGAAATGAAACCCGATGAAACAATAAGCAGAACAAGCACGAGCAAACCGGGGATAACACCAATTGGCACATCTAATAAAAAGACATTACCCAAAAGGCTTAGAATGTAAAGGTAATGATCTGAATCAGCGTTTTCCAAAATGGAAATATTCTATTAATAATAATTGAGCGGCAAAATTAATAAGAAAAACAATATTACAATATCAATTTACTGGCTATTAAAACGGAAGATCGTCTTCCGGCTCTGGAGTGGCCGCCGGGGCTTCCGGCTTCACCGGTGAGGAAGAAGTTTCTGCAGTCGTGGTACTTTGACCACCACCCTGGTAATTCCCTTCTGACGGCTGGTATTTAGACAACATATTGAAGCGCTCGGCAACAATTTCGGTGACGTAACGGTTGTTGCCATCCTTATCGGTATATTTCCTTGTCTTGATTTTTCCTTCTACATAAATCAAATCGCCCTTTGCAACATTGCGCTCAGCCAGAAAGCGGTAAGCAACAATATTGTGCCAATCGGTAATATCTTTCCACTCGCCCGATGATTTGTCACGATAAGATTCGGTTGTTGCCAGCGAAAAACCTATTTTTTTTGTACCATCTTCAAAAGTGAAAGTTTCGGGGTCTTTTCCAATTCGTCCTATTAACATTACTCTGTTTAATCCTGCCATGGTTCTTTACTTTAAAATTTTTTGATCCTGCAAATAGCGTTCAAGTAATCGCGGGACCGGATAATTAATTAACTCATTTTCATCAACCAAAAGTATAGATTTTTCTGAAAGTTGTTGAGAGTTTTTATCAACAATTAAGTGGATAAAAATAGCGTGTATTTTCTGATGTGTGAGTTGGTGCTGGTATTCGTTTGAAATAGATTTGATACGAAATATCTGTTGTCCAAGTAATGATTTAAAAGCAGGGTTCCCAAGAATTTCCAGCGGGTTTTTCTGCTTTTCATATTCAATCATTGGAAAATCATAAAGATTTTTCCAAATGTCTTTTTTATGTCTTCTATTAAGATAATAGACCGTTTTATTTTCTGATACACCTTCTACAAAGAAATAGTAGAAAAACCGGTTTTTAACTTTTACTTTACCTTTCTTTACCGGATACATTTCTACTTTATCCAATCGGGCTGCCACACAATCGGTAAAAAAAACGCAATGCAAACAATCGGGTTTCCTGGGCTTACAATACAAAGCCCCAAATTCCATTACTGCCTGGTTAAAAGTTCCCGGATCCTTTTTTTGAAGAAGTGATGCGGCAAGTATTTCAAATTCCTTGTTACCCTTACTGGTATTTATCGGAGTTGCAATCCCAAATATCCGTGACAAGACCCTGTAAACATTTCCATCAATAACCGGCTGCGGAAAAGAAAAAGCAATGGATGCGATTGCTGCTGCTGTATAAGGACCAATACCTTTAATACGCATCAGGTCTTCAGGTTTTTCAGGAAAAATACCATTAAAGTCATTGACAATAGTTTTGGCAGCAGTCATCAGATTATCGGCCCTGTTGTAATATCCAAGCCCCTGCCACATTTTGTAAATTTCATCTTGTGTGGCAGCTGCGAGCGAAAAAACATCGGGATAACGATCAACAAATTTTAAGTAATAATCCATTCCCTGATCAACACGGGTTTGTTGCAAAATGATCTCAGATAACCAGATTTTATACGGATCCGAAGTGTTACGCCACGGCAGGTCACGCTTGTGTTTTTTATACCAACTGACAATTTTCAATCCAAAATTATTCATTTCGGGTCGAAAATACTTAAAAAGAAGTATTTAGAATAAAAAAAAAGAACAATAGACTTGTTATTTGTGAAAATGTTTTAGTTTTGCCACCCAAATTAAAAATCTAATTATTAATTATTTAAAAGAATAAAGACATGACAAAGGCAGAAATTGTAACAGAAATTGCCAATAAGACAGGCATTGAGAAAGTAGCGGTACAGGCAGTTGTTGAATCATTTATGGAGACCGTAAAAGATACAATGATTGGTGGAGAGAATGTTTATTTAAGAGGATTTGGTAGTTTCATTATTAAAAGACGGGCAGAAAAAACCGGTCGTAATATTTCAAAAAATACCACAATTATTATTCCTGCACACAATATTCCTGCTTTTAAACCTGCTAAGACTTTTGTAAACGAAGTAAAAAGCAAGTAATTACGTACTAACATTTAATACTGGATATTATGCCAAACGGTAAAAAGAGGAAAAGGCACAAGATGTCAACACACAAGCGCAAAAAGCGTTTGAGAAAGAACAGGCATAAGAAGAAATAATATATTCTTACTGCAAAAAGATAATACAGCTGATAATCAACAGCTGTGTTATCTAATTTTTTACTACTCCCCCTCTTAAAGTCTTTTGTTTGTCCTTTTCTTTTAGATTTTCCAAACTATGGAAGCATTCCGTTTCAATAGTTTTGATTAAAAATAACATATTGTGAACAGAGAATTAATCATCGATTCAAATTCATCGGAGGTTAGTATTGCGCTGCTCGAGGACAAAAATCTTGTTGAATTAAACAAAGAAAAAACCAACAACAATTTTGTCGTAGGTGATGTCTTTTTGGGTAAGGTTAAGAAAATCATGCCCGGGCTAAATGCTGCTTTTGTTGATGTAGGCCACGAAAAGGATGCTTTTTTGCATTATTTGGATTTAGGGCCTCAAATTAAAACTTTCCTTAAGTACACAAAATTAGGAATTCTTGATAAGGCGCACCTTACCTCCCATGAAAAACTAAGGCAAGAAAAAGACATAGAAAAATCTGGGAAAATTACGCAGGTACTTACTTCTGGACAACAGATTTTAGTACAAATTGCCAAAGAACCGATCTCAACCAAAGGCCCCAGGGTTTCAACTGAGATTTCTTTTCCCGGAAGATTTTTAGTGTTACTTCCTTTTTCTAGTAAAATTTCCATTTCGCAAAAAATTAAGGATAAAGAGGAAAGAACAAGACTTAAACGTTTGATCCTAAGTATTAAACCAAATAATTACGGTGTAATTATTCGTACGGTTGCAGAGCATAAAAAAGTAGCCGAACTTGATGCTGACCTGAGTAATCTTGTGCAAAAATGGGAAAGCATTATTAAGAAATTGCCACATCTTACAGCTCCAAAAAAGGTTTTAAGCGAACTGGACAGGACTTCTGCAATTTTACGCGACAATTTAAATGATTCGTTTAATAGTGTTTACGTTAACGATCCAATACTTTTTGAAGAGGCAAAAACACTGCTTGAAAAAATAGCTCCCGATAAAAAAGACATTGTTAAGCGTTACCGTGGACGTTCCCATATATTTGAGTATTTTGGAATTGAAAAACAACTAAGAAGTTCCTTTGGTAAAAACGTGACCATTAAAAGTGGTGTATATCTGATTATTGAGCACACCGAGGCTTTGCATGTGATTGATATTAACAGTGGCCATCGGGTAAATAAAGAAAAATCGCAGGAAGAAAATGCACTAATTGTAAACCTTGAGTCGGCTGTTGAAGTTGCGCGGCAACTACGATTAAGGGATATGGGTGGTATTATTGTGATCGATTTTATCGACATGCGTGAAGCCAAGAATCGCCGGGCACTTTTTCAAAAGTTGAAGGATGAAATGGCAAAGGACAGAGCAAAACACACCATCTTGCCTCCAACTAAGTTTGGCCTTGTACAAATTACCCGCCAAAGAGTAAGGCCTGAAATGGATGTTCCGATTTTAGAACAATGTCCTGTTTGCAAAGGAAGTGGAGAGATAAAATCGAGCTATATGTTGATTGACGACATCGAGAATAACCTGAATTATTTGATCCAGGAACAAAATGAAACCAAACTTACACTCGCCATACACCCTTACATTGCAGCCTACCTAACAAAGGGATTTCTTTCAATTCAGGTAAATTGGTTTTTAAAATACAGAAGGTGGATAAAAATACGTGCCGTAAAAACTTATCACTTGCTTGAATATCAATTCTTGAATGCAAATAATGATATTATAAAAAGTTAATAAAAAAAGCCGCTAATAATAGCGGCTTTTTTGTTTATAAAATTCCCTTTACTTATCCATTATAAAATTTGTATTTATCAGCATGAACACTTAAAACCGGTATAGGCGAATGATTTACCATTTGCGCGGCAAACGGTCCCAACCACAAATTTGATGTCCTTATTTCCTGCTCAGTCATTACAGAAATCAGATTTGCGTCAATATTTTTGGCATACTCCAGTGTTGCGTCAGTAATATTGTCCACTTCCAGAAATTCTGTTTTAAATTTTATATCATTCTCTTTAAAATAGTCTTCGGCTTGCGCAACATAATTACGGATACGGTAACGAAGGTCGTCAAGATTTGAAGTAAATAAGCCAATAATATGTACTTCCGAATCAAAATATTTAGCCAAGAGTGCTGTAAACGGAAGTTTTTGGCGTGTACTTTTTGTACTGTCAAAAGGCATAACTATTTTGGAAAGGTCTCTCCCAATATCAATACCTCCACGGATAGTAATAATAGGGTTTTTACTACTTGAAACCATTCTGTTTGCATTGCTGCCAATCCAGAACTCTTCAAAACCTGTAGAGCCATGTGTACCAATAACTGTTAAGAAAGCATCCAACTCATCAGCTACTGCACAAATCTCCTTATAAACTTTACCTTTTCGCATTTTGTAAGTCAAAGGAAATCCATGAAGTCGGACTGTAAACTTTTTTAATATATTGTCAAATTTTTGCTTAACTTCATTTGTAAGCTCCTTAGGTTCAACCGAAAAAATCTCTTTTGAATAATCAAGGTGATTCACCCATACCATTGTTATTCCAGCTTTTGCTTTCTGTGCGATACTAATCGCATGCTCAAGGGCATTAATACTACAATCAGAAAAATCGATGCCCACAATAATTGTTTTACTCATGTTCGTAGGTTTTTTGGTATGATTACAACTCAATAAAATTAATCTTATCTTTAACTACCCATGCCTGCGGATAGGATCTTTGAATGCTGTTCAAAAATTTAATAGCCTCCAAACGGGTTCTGAAATCACCTATTCTGACCCTGTAATAGGGCTCTCCAAACGTAATGTAAGCAGGTATTTTATCATATTTTTTATTAAATTTTTCAGTGATTGTTTCAGCCTTTACAAGTGCTGTATTTCCCGATTCCATGAACAATTGAATGCGGTATCCTGGTATTACAGGAAATGCAGTGTTATAAGCAATATGCAATTGTAACAAGCCATCAATACGCATATTTTCCTGATTGGTATTTTGCGCAAAAGAAACAGCAGTAAAAAAAAGAAGCAAAGTAAAAATGATTATTTTTTTCATTGTTTTCTTAGTCGTATTTTAATGTTAATGGTATTCTTTTGCCCGTAAACTAAGTACCGGAGCTTTCGAATTGTTAATTAATTGTTGGGCATATGGCCCTAAATACTTGTTAGCAGTAGTAGTTCCCTGGTCGGTCATCATCATGATTAAATCAATATTTTTTGAACTACTGTAATCTAATATTGAAGCCGCAACATTATCAGCTTCAATTTTATCAAGTACAAAGTCTACCTTTTTTTCTACTAAGTATTTTTTCGCTTCTTGTCCAAATTGATCAATACGCTTTCTAATAACCTTAATGGGCGTATTGTATACTTCGAGTAAGTGAATTACAGCTCCAAAACTTGTAGCCAAATCACAGGCAAAAGGCAACTTTTGTTTGGTTTCGAGCGAACTGTCAAGCGGGAGCAGAATCTTTTTTAATGTGTCTCCAAATTGAAAATCACTGCGGATGGTCACCACCGGACAAGGTGCTTGTGTCATAATTCGATACGCATTGCTTCCGATCCAATACTGCTCAAACCCGGAAACGCCATGGGTTCCGGCAAAAATCATTTCAGCTTTTATTTCATATGCTGCTTTGGTTACTTCTTGATAAATCCGACCCTTTTTGAATATTCCTTCTATTTTCCCGTGTGTAAGCGAAGGTTGATATTCTTCAATGATTTTGTTCATATAGGCCTTTTTCTCTCGCCTGAGTTCACCTTCTATTGTATCAGTAACGCTTTCATCAGATATTGTATTGTCCACCCAAATTAAATGAATGTTGGCTTCAAGTTTATTGGCAAAAAGTAATGCATACTGAAGTGCATGCGTAGCATTTTTCGAAAAATCGATGGCAACAAGAATAGTTTTCATAGCAGTGTCGTTTGCAAGGCGCTGATTACCTGCCAGTAACAGGTAAACATAAAACTGCCTCCTGATTTTGTAGCTAATTTAATACTTTTTCTTGAAATCGGGACGCTTTCAAGATAAATTAATATCGTTTCTAAATATGCTTACTTTTGTTTTTCTTAACAAAATCAAATGAACGAAAACCTGGATGCCAGCGGAACTGAATTGAACAAAGCCGAATTGGAGATTGAAAATGTCTTGAGACCGGGTCGTTTTAACAGTTTTGCCGGTCAACCCAAAGTTGTTGAAAACCTGGAAATATTTGTTGAAGCCGCTAAGCAGCGTGGCGATGCACTCGACCATGTTTTATTACATGGTCCTCCGGGGCTGGGAAAAACAACCTTATCGTATATTATTTCCAACGAACTGGAAGTAAATATTATTACAACTTCAGGTCCGGTGCTTGATAAACCGGGCGATCTGGCCGGCTTGTTAACAAATCTGGAAGAAAACGATGTATTGTTTATCGATGAAATCCACCGTCTGAGTGCTGTAGTAGAAGAATATCTTTACTCGGCTATGGAAGATTTTAAGATTGACATTATGATTGAAACCGGACCCAATGCACGTTCTGTTCAAATTGTTTTGAATCCTTTCACTCTGGTGGGGGCCACCACACGATCCGGTTTACTCACTGCACCTTTGCGATCCCGATTTGGTATTAATTCGCGTCTAAGCTATTACAATACGGAAACTTTGGCTGGAATTGTCGAGCGCTCGGCATCTATTTTAAGGGTTGAAATTTCTGCAGAAGCAGCCATTGAGATTGCGAGACGTAGTCGTGGAACACCACGAATCGCCAATCTGCTGTTGCGACGTGTTCGTGATTTTGCCCAAATAAAAGGCAATGGAACTATAGACATGGCCATTTCGCAGCATGCGCTGGAAGCATTAAATGTGGACAAATTCGGTTTGGATGAAATGGACAATAGGATTTTAAATACTATCATCGATAAGTTCAGGGGTGGGCCAGTCGGACTGACGACAATCGCAACAGCCGTAGCAGAAGAAGCCGGCACCATCGAAGAAGTTTACGAACCATTTCTTATACAGGAAGGCTATCTTATGCGAACACCTCGTGGCCGTGAAGCTACTGAATTAGCATACGAACATCTCGGAAAAATAAAAACCCCGGATCAGAAAAGATTGTTTTGATACCCTTATGAGTTCACCTTTCAATCAACTTTCTGAGTTCATTAAATCTGAAGCCAATCATCTGGGATTTTCAGCTTGTGGTATTTCAAAAGCCGGCCGTCTCGAAAAAGCCGAACAGAAAATGGAAAAATGGTTGGCTGACGGAAAGCATGGCGAAATGGCTTATCTGGAAAGGAATCGTGAAAAGCGCTATAATCCTGTTTTGTTGGTGGAAAAAGCAAAATCTGTGATTACGGTTTTGTACAATTATTATCCCGAAGAAAGATTGGAAACATCGGATAACTTTCAGATTTCAAAATATGCTTACGGAAAAGATTACCATTATATTATTAAGGCCAAATTAGACCAGCTGTTAGAAAAAATTGAAATGAAAACCGGGAAACGAAAAGCTAGGATTTTCGTCGATTCAGCTCCGGTACTTGACCGGACTTGGGCACAAAAAAGCGGTCTAGGTTTTATTGGAAAGAATACATTATTGATAAACAAAAAAGAAGGGTCTTTCTTTTTTATCGGTCATATTATTCTCGATCTGGAATTGGATTACGAAGAAAGCAGTCCGGCAAATTATTGCGGTTCCTGTACCGAATGTATTGATGCCTGCCCCACTGGAGCACTCGAAGCTTTTGAAGTCGATGCCCGAAAATGTATTTCGTATTTAACAATTGAATATCGTGGCAACACATTGCCTGAAGACCTGAAAGGAAAATTCAACAATTGGATTTTTGGCTGCGATATTTGCCAGGATGTTTGTCCGTGGAATCGTTTTTCAAAACCACATAACGAGCCCTTGTTTGGGCTATCCGAAGATTTAATGCAAATGCGCAAAATAGATTGGGAGTTACTTGACAAACCAAAATTCAAGCAGCTTTTTAAAAGCACGGCTATTGAAAGAACTGGATTTAAAGGCTTGAAAAGGAATATTGATTTTTTAACAGATTAACTACTTTTGATTTCGATTTTAGAAACTGATATGCGTAAAAAGACATTTTTTTGGATTTCAATAATCTTCACTATCCTCGGAGGCATTGGCCTTTTGACTTTTTTCCTGATAAGTAATCAACCAACCTATGCTGACGAAGTGATTGGTAAAGCTTCACGATCATTTAAAGTAGATCTTAAAACATTCATCAACACGTCTGAAAGCTCAATAAAAAAGTTTAAAGCAAATTCAAACCAACTCAAGCTACAAAACCTGACGAGTGATAGCCTGAATAACTACGCTGCACAACTCATTTTAAGCGATGACTACCTAAAAGGTATTGTGCTGTTTAGTGATGGGGTAAATTATGTATTTTTTCGCGACAACAAAACCTGGGTAACTACTTTCAGTAAAAATAAACCAGACAGTTTAATTGACTGGCAGCGATTAAACAACAAACTGGAAGTAGTGAGTGAATGGACAGATACCTACAATTTTTTCATGGACAAAGAAAACCTATTTTCCATTCGTCAAACATTAAAGGATGAAAATCAGGTGCTGTGGAAAGCTGCAAGAAGTCAGGTCCCAGACAAACGCGATTTACTGTTTAGTATTTTTCAATTGAATACGAAAGACAAGAATCCGGTAGTTGCTGCTTTTATGTACAAAACCAATGAATTGGGGAGCAGATTCTCAACAGTTCTACAATTCAGTAATCCCTTGGTAACAGTAATCACGACAGACAATCAAACTGTCACACCTATTAAAACCACAGATACATCCATGATTGCTGTTTATGGGGTTTTGAAAACGGAAGTGAACAAACTAATCAAAAACTGGAATACGGAACAAACGAATAAAACACGAGTTTACTCTTTTGAAAAATGGGATAAAGTTTTCTGGACAAAAATTGACAGCATTGTGCCGCAAAATGGAGTTGAGGGATTTGCCATTACTGTGGCCGAAGACGATATTTTTAAAACCGCCAACCGTGTTGACCAGATATTTTTGAATGCGACCTATTTTTTCTTTTTGTTGGCCATCATCTTTTTTGTAATTTCTCGAATAAGAATTAAAGTGCGAGGCAATAAACAGGAATTGTTACCACTAAGCGATGAACTATTAAAATCCTTAATTGCTAAAGGAGAAACAGAATATATCGAATTTAAATCATCCCTGCGTTGGGATTATCGTGAAGAAAAACCCAATAAAGTACTTGAGGATGTTATCCTGAAAAGTATTGCGGCATTTGCCAATGCCAAAGGAGGCACACTTTTTATTGGTGTAAACGACGATCTTGAAGTAATTGGACTAGAACCTGATTTTAATAGTCTCAAGAAAAAAGATGTCGATTATTTTGAATTGCATTTGCGAAAACTAATTAACAACCAGTACAGTATTCGTTTTTCAAACACTTACTTATTGATCCAGTTTGCCATATTGAGTGGAAAATCGCTTTGTGTAATCCAGGTGGCTCCATCGAACTATCCTTTGTATCTGAAAACCAAAAACAAACAGGGACAAATGATAGAAAAATTCTACGTTCGTTCAGGCAATGCTTCTCAGTCAATTGACCTGCTCAAAGAAATTAATGAGTACATTGAAGTCCGCTTTAAGAAAAAGTGATTTATAGAATAGAGATTCTACAAAAACTGCTTTGTCGAATTTTTACCATCTTTGTAAAATTACCAAAACCCTTTACCCATGAATTGGCTTTTATTCTGGATTGTCATTTATCTTGTTCTTATTGTTCTACTTTCATTGCGCCACATTAAAACTTCCGATCTGGAGCAATATCTGGTGAACAACCGAAAAACAAAAACACTTCCTTTGGTTTTAACTATACTGGCCACTTTTGTTGGCGGTGGTACATCCATTGGTTTAATGGCCATGGGTTACGAATCAGGGTTTGCAGCTGTGGGTATTGGCGTAGCCTATGTTATTGGTTTTGGTATCATGACTTTCTTTGCTGGAAATATTAGAACATATGGGGCAAAACACAAGATTTATAGTTTTCCGCATTATTTAAATCACAAATTCACCTCTCCCGACAAGCCCGAATTTGCCAAAGTGTTTTCGGCAACGGTGAGTGGCGTTAATATTTTCATCTTTTTCTTTTTATTGGCAGCGCAGTTCGTGGCCATGGCCAGCCTACTCAAGTTTTCCTTTGAATTGAATTATACAGCGGCGGCAATTATTTCTGCAATCATTGTTATTCTTTATACAGCAATTGCAGGATTGTCGGGCGTTATCATTACAGATATGATTCAGTTTGCAGCCATCGTAGTGATGATTATCTTGATTTTTATTCCCGGCATTCTTAATGACACACTAATGTTTGAGAGGATGCACGAATTGCCTGCAAGCATGTTGAACGGTACATCCCTCGGTATTGAATTTTTAATTGCCCTCCCGCTATTTCTTTCCTGGTCGGTTATTGTCCGCATGGATATTTGGCAACGTATTTTGGCTGCAAAAAGCGAGAAGGTAGCCAAAAGGGTTAGTATTTTATCAGGTCTGGGAATGCTCCCTTTTTATATTATTTTTCCACTTGTTGGCATGGCGATGCGGCTGGTGCTTGAACAGGAATTGGATAGTAGCGAATCGGCCGATATTGCCTATAAATTTATTGCCCGCCACCTGGAAGACCTTTCACTTTACGGACAAACATACGGACCGGTTATTCTCGGATTTGCTGTCGTTGGTTTGCTGTCCGCATTGATGTCATCCGGCGATAGTTTTTTGAATATTATTTCCATTTCGGCGGTTAAGGATTTTGCCGGATGGGGAAAGAAAAAAGAGGTCAGTCAAAAGCAGGCTTATCGGATGATTAGATATACAACTATTGTTTTTGGGATTATTGCCCTTTTCATGGCACTTGTTTTTCCACATATTGTTGATTTAATGGTCGTCGGTATTTCCACCATTGCCCTTTTTGCCCCCATTACTTTTTTCGCATTGATTAGAAAAGATGTCCGCCGTTTTCGAAAAACAGCCCTGGCAAGCATCCTTTCAGCCTTCATTTTAAATGTGGCCCTTTTTACCTGGGGCATTCTGAGGCCTGAACAGTTTTCTGCAAAATCATCTTTTATTCCGGCTTTCATTGTTGCGGCTCTCGTGCTAATCATTGGAGTTCTTCTTACCAAAAAACAATCTGCAATCCAAGACAATTAGTATGACTCTCACAATTTCTTCCGACGAATATTTCATGAAAGAAGCTTTGAAAGAAGCCCGCAAAGCTTTTGAACGGGATGAAGTTCCTGTGGGTGCGGTTGTAGTTTGTGACAAAACCATTGTAGCACGGGCACACAATCTGACCGAAACCCTGAATGATGTTACCGCCCATGCCGAGATGCAGGCCTTTACAGCAGCAGCCAATTATCTTGGCGGAAAGTACCTGAAGGACTGCACACTTTACGTTACCCTCGAGCCTTGTTTAATGTGTGCCGGTGCTGCTTACTGGACACAAATTGGGAAAATAATCTATGGTGCTTCCGACGAAAAAAGAGGTTTTTCTACCTTTAAAACAAAAGTACTTCATCCTTCTACCCAAATTAAAAATGCGTTATTGGCTGACGAATCTACGCAATTGCTTCAGGCTTTCTTTGAAAAAAAGCGCAAACTATAATTTATCTTTTCCTAATCTATCTCTTTTCGAGATGCTTAGAAAAAATCATTTCCTTACTAACAATTGTTAATAAAGCTTGTTGATATATTGTGTGTTTGTAGCAGTATCAAATTTTTGTATAGCAGTATTTTATTGATGTACATTTGCTTTAGCAAGTGAAGATAAAGGGCATGTTATCATGCAGCCCGGAAAGGAAAGGCGGAAGTGCAAACCGAAACCAGACCCGACCACTTGAAAAGGCAAAGTGGAAGACTGGCAACAGAGGGAAGCGAAACCCAATCAAAGGCGGAGAACCTGCAAGGGCAATCCGGGGCAAGACGGGAGAAGCCAAAGCGCAAGCGGAAGCAAATCCAACTTGAAACAGCAACCCGCAAGGGCAACTGAATGAGTGTCGCACGAAAGCAGGGCAGGAAGAAAGGACGACTTGACAGGGGAAAGTAGAGACCGCAAGGAGGAAACAGAGAACCAAAAAAGTAAGCCGGAACAAATGCCTGAGGAAAGGGAAAGCCCCACGGGGCGAAACCAAGTAAACAGCCACAATAACGCAGCTTGCCACAAGTTTCCGCACTACGGTAACGAAGCGAGTGAACCGGAAGTCAGACCGCAAGGATTGGCTTCCGGTTGTTTTTTTTTATAAGGTTTCTTGATTAATAAGTAAAAGTCCGTTTCAATTCCTTGTCAATCTGGTTGGCAATTTTTTTGAGCTCAAAGTACTGTTGCTGCAAAAGATAAATATCAGCTTCTTCGTTCCCGCTTTTTTTAAGTTCTTCTGTAATTTCTTTGAGTTGCTTGTTAATCATCCGCGATTTAAAAGACATCCAGGCTGACATAACCACAAGTTTTAACTGGTCTTCTTCGGTTTTTACAAAGATTTTATTGGTTTCCCAGTTATCACTTAATTGGTAAGCCGAGCTGAGAAGGTCGATTACTGTATTGACAATCTGTGGGTCGTTGTGATTGATGAAATGATTATTTGGAGGCAATTTACCTTCTTCCCAAATACTGATATATTCATTCAGTATTTTATTATACATCTCATTTTCAAATTGAATTTGTTCGTGCTTAAAATCATCAATTAAGTAATCGGCAACCCGAACTTCCATTTCCTTTTCTTCATACTTTTCCAATTCATCTTCTTCAATTTCCATTAAAAAAGTTTGCTCACCGTAAGACAATAGAATCCGCAGTAAATCTGCTTCATGGGTTTTCATCGTCAAGGGATCGAATTCAATTTGTTCTTTCGGTGGAAGTTGTACAACAGTGTCTTCAACAAATTCCCTTGGCCTGTCCGCCCCTTTTCTGAATCGTTTCCTAAAAATTTTATTCAGTTCATTCATGAGTGTTTGC
>QMPA01000049.1 GCA_003650365.1 Bacteroidota bacterium
ATTGAGCTTTAATTACCGGAAGGACCTGATAGAAATATTGGGGACCAACTATGCAGACGATGATGTTTTTATAAACGAAGAAAAAGGTTTATTAAATATTGCCTGGTACGACTCTGATGGTATAGCACTTTATGCCGATGCGTCCATCGTAGAGATCAGGGTTCGTGTTTTAACCGAAATCCCTGAGAATACTGAACTGTTCAAATTAAATGCTGTATCAGAACTGGCTGATCCTACAGCGAATCCAATTGTGGATATTAACTTGAAAGCAGTAGGTATTACTACTGATAATTTCCTTATTGTTGGAGATGAACTGATAACGACCAATTATCCAAATCCATTTATTGATAAAACAACTATTCAATACATTCTACCCGAAGGTGGTAAAGTAAAATTGGAAGTTTATGATGTAACGGGTAAGCTTGTTGCAACGCTCGTAGATAAGGAGCAAGAAGCAGGTATACAAATAGTTGAGTTTATTAGGACAGGAGCAACACTTGATGGAATTTACTTTTATCGCGTTGTTCTTAAAAATGAAAACCGGATATACTCAGCAAGAAAGAGTCTGAGTGTTACGCAGAATCCACATAGTGTAAGATAACATATACGATTCTGTTGTTGACCAATGAGATGTATTGTTTTTAGATACCGACTTAAAGAAAAGTTTTGATAAAAATTAGGACAGCCTAAAGTCGGTGTCTTTTACCGATAGTAGAAGGAAATCTAATGTATTCCACTAGTATTTCCTGATAATATAATAAGCCTGCATGTGTTAAAATAGCACCAGCAGGCTTTTTATATATAATCAATAATCTATCAGCAAGGCAAATAAATTTGAAAAAATCAAAAAGTAAAAAGTATTTTTGTTTTTGCAAAATAATTTTTAAGCGACAATGGACGATCTGTAAATACTGATCTATGGTTAAAAACAAACAAAACAATAATAAATTCAAAAACAGGAGAGTGGGTAATAAAGATGTTTTGGATAAACCTGTGAGTTATGTAAACATTTTTATTTTACTCACTTACGGCTTCATCACCGTATTAACCCCCAACCTAAGAGCCATTGATTCCAATGGCCCTAAATTTTTGGCTTTGGCAATTTTTAACCTGATGGTTTGGGGCTATTTTATTTATCGGGAATACAATAATAATTCGCTATCTACTTTTAATACCTTTTTTAAAACTAAAATTGGCCTGGCCTATTCAGTCTTAATACTCCTGTCATTATTGTCTTTTACGAAGTCAATAAATGTGATAGAATCAGTTGTCCAGTTTTCCAAATTATTTACAACATTTACTGCAACCTGGATCATCTCGATCATATTGTTAAAGGACAAAAGGATAATAAAATACCTGGCTATTGGATTAACAGGCTTACTTGTTTTTGATTCATTAAGGGTTTTCTATGAAACTTACCAATATATTCAGGGGGACATTGAATCTATAAAACTGATCAAAGCTGGGTATTCAAACAAAAATATTCTGGCAGCAGCATTGTTTGTAAAGTTTCCGTTTGCACTATGGTTATTGACATTTGAAAAAGGAAGGCTAAAATATATTGGTTTAATCGCTATTTTTCTTACTGCTATCGCCGTGCTGTTTATGAGTACACGCGCCTTTTATCTCGGGCTAATAATCCTATCTGTTATATATGGAATATTTCTGGCAATTAGGTTTTTTCAAACAAAAAACAAAGGTTATGTAGCAACTGTAGTTATGTATTTTTCCAGCTTGCTTATTGCATTTCTTATCTTTTCAGCAGTTCAGCGTAATTTCTATCCTGAAGAGAAAAGCAGTTATAATAAAAGTTTTACAGGCAGGCTGGCCACCATAACGGTAAACGAAGATAAAAACGCACGTCTTAAGTTCTGGGGATGGACTGTTGACCTTATAAAAGAAAACCCTTTATTGGGAGTGGGGCACGGTAATTGGAAAATTGTAATACTGGAAAAAGAAAACCAGATGAAGCCCAAATTTTCTTATATGATTGTGGTACATAATGATTTTCTGGAAATAAGTGCCGAGACTGGACTTTTAGGTGGTTTATTCTTTATTTCAATTTTTGTTTTAATCTTTTATTCTTTTATAAGATCAGTTATTCGCAAGGAGCCAAATGACTACCTAAAGTATTATTTTCTATCCGCATTTGGTTTATTGGCATACAGCTTTGATGCATTTTTTAATTTTCCGCACGACCGGCCACAAATACAGTCATTATTTGCCCTTTATGTTGGTTTGGGGATCGCACTTTCTTATGCACGCTCGAACAAAGAAAAAGAGAGAAGTAAGACTGAACCAATGAAACTTCGTGTTGGTCAGAATAAAAAATGGCTGTGGGTTTTGCCTACCTTTATTCTCTTATCAACAGTTGTTGCTGGATATGTTTTAGTGCTAAATTTCGAATCACTTAAATTACAAAGAATTGGTAGGGATGAAAAAATAAGTGGTCAAACAAAAACTCCCGCAAAGTATTTTCTTAATCATTACTATCAAATCCCCAATCTTGCAGTAACAGGCGATCCAATGAATACATTAATAGCAAATATGCTAATTCAAGAAGAACAATACGAGCAAGCGCTGTCCCTTCTTTATTCCGAGAACCCAAGTCCGTTTGATTCAAGACACGAGTTTTATCTTTCTCAATCGCATTTTAAACTAAACCAATTAGACAGTACGTTATATTATATTCAGCAGGCTTATCAACTCAAGCCTTTGTATTTTGTTTATTCACAAAATTATGCCAATATTTTGGAAACGATGAATCGGGATGCAAAAGCAATTTCTGTATTCGATAACTTTTTAATTAATACAAAAGATGAAAAGAAAGCCTGGAAGTTTAATGCAGAATTAAATTTTAAAGCAGGAGACAAAAAGAAAGCTGCCTTGCTAATGGATTCTGCTTTTCATTATTTCCCCAAAGACACAACAATTGTCAGACTTAGAGATTACTATGCAACTAAATATCTCATGCCAAATTATGAAGACGCGGTTAATTTTTACAATGCTAAAAAATATAGCGAAGCTATAGTGTACTTTGAGTTAAGTGAAGCCGGTTATTATGAATTAGGTGGCTATGAAAGATTCCCTGATTTTCTAAATTCATGGGCAAGGAGCCTTTTGGAATTAAATGAGTTCGAGCAAGCCAAAACCATATTTAAAAAGGTAGTAGAGGAAGACAAAAAAAACTATTATGCGTTGATGAATCTGGGAAATATAGCATTTCACAATGAAAAAAATTATAAGGAAGCTATAAGTTACTTTACAAAGTGTATTGAAGCCAATTCACCGGATTATTACCTCTCGTATAAAAATTTAGGCACGTTATACTTAATCCAAGAGCAACCAGATAGGGCAATCGAAAACTACGAAAACGCACTTAAACATGAATCATCAAAAGAAATAATAGGCAATTTGCACCTGCTATGGAAATCCAAAGGGAATGAAGATAAAGCCGCGTATTATAAAACACTCTGGGAAAATTACGGGCAAAAAAGAAAGCCACCCGATGAAAGGCGGCTTTCGCTCTGATCTCCAGTTTGTGATTCGTCCGAGGCTCGAACTCGGGACCCTCTGCTTAAAAGGCAGATGCTCTACCAGCTGAGCTAACGAATCATCGTTTTGGGTGTGCAAAAGTAAAACTTTTTTGAAAATACAAATCGTTTTTCTGAAAAAAATTATTCTTGTAAGATTCCTTTACCTTGTCGTAGAATAATTGGCTCGCCAGATGTGCAGTCAACAACGGTAGAAGCCTCATTATCACCATAACCACCATCAATAATAATTTCAACAATAGAATTGTACTTTTCGTAAATAAGTTCAGGGTCAGTGGTGTATTCAATTAAATCGTCTTCATCACGAATAGAAGTAGTAAGTACAGGATGTCCCAATTCTTCAACTATACTTGTGATAATGTTGTTATCAGGAATACGAATACCAATTGTTTTCTTTTTGCTTTGAAACAGTTTAGGGACATTGTTGTTGGCGTTGAGAATAAAAGTAAAAGGACCGGGTAGATTTTTCCGCATCAGCCTGAAAATATGGTTTTCGATGGGTTTGGTAAAGTCCGACAACATACTCAGGTTGTTGAAAATTATAGAAAAGTTTGCTTTCTCCCTTTTTATCCCTTTTATTCTTGCAATGCGGTCAACTGCCTTAATTTGTTTCAGGCTGCATCCCATCCCGTATATAGTATCTGTAGGAAAAATAGCTGCGCCACCAGTATTCAGAATGTCCACTACTTTTTTAATCGCCTTGGGATCGGGATTTTCATTATAAAGTTTTAACAGCATATTATTAAGTTTGCAACGGTCAGCAAATGTAAAACTTCTAATGGTTTGATCAATCAACAAGGATATATCCAAAAAAATGGGTAAGCTACTTACATCGCACCGCTACAACCACCTACCCTTGCTACCTTCCAGTCCTGGGGGAATTCGGTGGGAGCTGGTCGTATAAGGCTTACCCGCTGCAAAAATAAATAATAATACTTCCAGCCTACCGTTCCTGTGAAATATATTTTATTTTTACATAAAATTAAAAACTATGCCCATGGAAGAGAATCAAAAATCAGTTATAATGCCTGTGTTGACTTATGGCATTTATTTGGGCTTTGCCCTTATCGTTTACAGTCTTTTATTGTTTTTGCTTGACATTGATCAGGAATCGTGGTTAACATGGATTTCCTATGTAATTATGGCAGCAGGTTTGTTTTGGGCGATGATTAGTGTCAGGGATAAAGAATTAGGCGGTTTTGCTACTTACGGAAAAGCTTTTGGCATCGGCTTCTGGACAACTTTCTTTGCCACCATCATTGCATCCATTTTCACCTATGTGTATGTCATTTATATTGATCCGGGCATGATAGACGAAATCCTATTAAAAGCTGAAGAATCAATGTTAGAGGGTAATCCAAATATGAGTGACGACCAACTGGAGACTGCATTAATGTGGACTGAAAGAATGACATCACCTGTGATGATTACCGTTTGGGGTTTCTTCGCTAACATAGTTTTTGGCACTGTTTTATCACTCATTATTGCTATTTTTGCCAAGCGTGAAAATAATTCTGTTGCCGCTTAGAATAGAATAATATGGATATTTCGGTAGTTATTCCGTTATACAACGAAGAAGAATCTTTAAGGGAATTAAATGATTGGATTGTGCGTGTGATGCAAGCCAATCATTTTTCTTTTGAAATTGTTTATGTGGACGATGGTTCCAGCGACAATTCCTGGCATGTAATTGAGGAACTTTCAAAAGCCCATCCACAAATTAAAGCCATCCAGTTTCGTAGAAATTATGGAAAGTCTGCTGCTTTAAATGAAGGTTTTAAGCAAATTCAAGGTGATGTTGTTATTACCATGGACAGTGATTTACAAGACAGTCCCGATGAAATACCGGAACTGTACAATATGATCGTTGAAGAAAAGCTGGATATTGTTTCGGGATGGAAAAAAAAGCGCCACGATTCGACGCTGATGAAAAACATCCCATCCAAATTTTACAATTGGTCTACCAGAAAATTCTTTGGCATAAAACTCCACGACATGAATTGCGGCTTAAAAGCTTATCGCAATGAAGTGGTTAAAAATATTGAAGTTTATGGCGAAATGCATCGGTACATACCGGTAATCGCCAAATGGGCAGGGTTTAACCGGATTGGCGAAAAAGTAGTCTCCCACCAAAAACGAAAATATGGGGTAACAAAATTTGGCCTTGACCGTTTTATTAAAGGTTACCTCGATTTGCTCACTATCAATTTTGTATCACGTTTTGCACAACGCCCCATGCACTTTTTTGGCGCATTCGGCACCCTTACATTCTTTGCTGGTTTTATTATTGCCTCTTACCTTGTTTACACCAAATTTTTTACGGTAAGTTATACAGGAATGGCTGACCGTCCCTTATTTTACTTTGGCCTTTTGGCGATGATTGTAGGTGTACAGCTTTTTCTTTCTGGTTTTGTTGCCGAAATGATTTCCCGAAATTCTCCGGAAAAGTCTAAATACCATATCAAGGAAACAATTGCCTGTAAAGATTTGGGAAACAATTAAGTCCACATGTCTCAGAAACGAAAAGTAGTTATCATTGGTTCCGCCTGGCCGCTTCGGGGTGGTGGTATTGCTACTTTTAACGAACGCCTGGCCAAAGCCTATATGGATAAAGGTGATGATGTAATCATTTATTCTTTCAGTTTGCAATATCCTTCTTTTCTTTTTCCCGGTACCACACAGTATTCCAAAGAGCCTGAACCGGAAGAATTGAATATAAAAGTTACGATCAATTCAATGAATCCGCTTAACTGGTTTAAAGTGGGAAAAGAAATAAGCAATTTAAAACCCGACCTTGTTGTTGTCAGATTCTGGATACCTTATATGGGACCGAGCTTAGGTACGATTTGCAATATTATTAGAAAAAAAGGCATCAAAGTAGTGGCTATTGTCGACAATATTATTCCACATGAACACAAGCCCGGAGACCGTTTGTTTTCAAAATACTTTGTAAAAAGAGTAAAGCATTTTGTTACCATGTCAAAGGCTGTGTTAAACGACCTCAAGTCTTTTGACGATAAATCACCTAAACGATTAACCGTCCACCCGCTTTATGATAATTTTGGGAAACTTATTCCTCAGACAAAAGCGATAAAGAACCTAAAACTTTCCGATAAAAATAAATACCTGCTGTTCTTTGGTTTTATAAGGGATTACAAAGGTCTTGATTTATTGTTGCAAGCCTTTTCCGATAAGCGTTTACGTAATTTTCCTTTGAAATTAATGGTTGTCGGTGAGTTTTACGTTGATTCGAAACCCTATCTTCAAATGATTGAAGAATTGGGGATAAAAGATTTTGTTATTATGCAGAATGAATTTGTTCCCAATACCGAAGTAGTGAATTATTTTTGTGCTTCAAGCCTGGTTGTGCAACCTTATAAAGATGCAACCCAAAGTGGCATAACGCAAATAGCTTACCATTTTGAGCGACCAATTATTACAACCAATGTTGGTGGACTTTCAGAAATTGTTACCGACAAACGGGATGGCTATGTTGTTGAACCTGACCCCGAGCAAATAGCCAACGCTATCTTTACCTATTTTGATAAAGATCAAGAAAGTGAGTTTGCCAAAAATGTAAAAGCTGATAAGAAAAGGTTTTCCTGGGATAAGTTCCTTGAAGCAATTGATGAAGTATAGAGATTAAGCCATTTTCTTTTTAGCTTTGTGCATTAGCAATCCTCATAAACAATGAGCAAGAACAAGTATTTTGTACAGTTCCTCAGCTGGCGTGCCAGAAAAATTCCTGACACAAGTTTTGTTTTGTTCCTAAGTGTAATTATTGGTTTTGCCGCCGGAATTGCTGCTGCTCTCCTTAAGTTTATTGTTATCTCAATTAAAGATAAACTCCTTAGTTATTACGGCGATTCAGATGATGTTTTATTGTTCATGGTTCTGCCTTTATTGGGAATATTACTGACTGTTCTGTTTTTAAGATATATCGTAAAAGACAATGTGGGTCATGGTGTGCCAAGAATATTGTACGTTATTTCCAAACTGGATGGAAGTATGCGTTACCACAAGATATTTTCGTCATTAGTCGGCGGTTCGCTCACTGCTGGTTTTGGTGGTTCGGTCGGACTTGAATCACCCATTATTTCGACAGGTGCTTCTATTGGGTCGTCTATTGGCCAGTTTCTTAAAATGGGCTATAAACATAAAACACTATTGATTGGTTGTGGGGCTGCCGGGGCGATGGCTTCTATTTTTACGACACCTGTTGCTGCTGTAATTTTTAGTTTTGAAGTACTTATGCTGGACCTCACAACAGCTTCTTTTATACCTTTGTTATTTGCTTCTGTTACTGGTGCTGTTACTGCAAAATTGCTGACATCTGAACAGTATCTGGTACACTTTAATGTAGCCCAACCATTTGAGATAAACGATCTTCCCTTTTTTATTATTCTTGGTGTAGTGGGTGGCTTCGTATCAGTTTACTTTCACTATATGCATTTCAGCATTATACGTCTGTTTAAAAAAATTAAATCAGTTTGGGCGCGATTATTTGTTGGTGGAAGTTTATTGGGGTTGGTTTTGTATATTTTCCCCCCTTTATTTTCTGAGGGTTACGACAGCATCAGGTTAATTGTAAGCGGACATGCAGAAGATTTACTGCATTACACTTTTTTATCGGAATCTGGTTTTGTTTGGACACTTATCCTTTTCACCATATTCTTAGTCGTATTTAAGGTAATCGCAACTACACTAACAACTGAGGCTGGTGGGGTAGGTGGAATTTTTGCACCCGCTGCCGTTATGGGAGGCTACTCTGGTTTTGCGCTCTCAAAAGGGCTGAACGAGTTATTTAGTAGTTTAGGCCTTCATGAAAATAATTTTGTACTGGTAGGAATGGCTACCGTTTTAGGTGGTGTACTATTGGCACCACTAACCGCTATTTTTCTCGTGGCCGAAATGTCGAGTGGTTATCAGTTGATTGTGCCATTGATGCTTTCTACTTCCATTGCCTACCTGATCGCTCGTACTTTCAATAAACATTCTATTTTTACACAGCAGTTGGCCGAGAAAGGGGAGATGTTTCATTATCGTGATCAGACGGTAATTAAGCAGATGAGAATAGAAAATTTGCTTGAGAAAGATGCACGGACAATTTCAATAAACAGTACACTTGGTGATTTGGTAAAGACAATCAAGAAATCAAGCCGTAATTTTTTTGCGGTAATCGATGATGAAGGAACATTTATAGGCATGGTGTTGTTGGATGATGTTCGAAAGGACATGTTCAATAGACTGAAATATAAAATACCGATAACGGATTATCTGCATCAAACACACGAAGACGAGAAGGTTACAATTGAAAACGATGTTCAGGAAATTGTAAATAAATTTTATAAATCAGGAAATTACAATATGATTGTAGTTGACGGCAGTAAATATGTAGGTATTATTTCGAGGGCAAATCTTTTTAAATCTTATCGGGAAAGCATGTTAGAAGAAACAAAAGAATAGCATTATGAATATTGAAAAAATCATTCAATCATCGATTGAAACGAAAGAGAAAATACTGAAAGATGCGGTGATTCCCGGGCAAATAAGGGAGATTGCCGAAATCTGTATCAACACTTTCCGTAAGCAAGGAAAAATGCTGCTGTGTGGAAACGGAGGAAGTGCTGCCGATGCCCAACACATTGCTGCCGAACTTTCCGGTAGATACCAATATGACCGCGATCCGCTATTTGCCGAAGCGCTTCATGTTAATAGCTCCTACTTAACTGCCGTTGCCAACGATTACAGCTACGATGCTATTTATAGTCGCATGGTAAAAGGAGCAGGCAGGGCAGGGGATGTTTTGATTGGGATTAGCACCTCTGGTAATTCGGCCAATGTGGTGAATGCTATCCAGCAAGCCAGCGAATTGGGTATGCATACTTTTGGATTTACCGGCGAAAATGGTGGGTTACTTGCCGATGCCTGTGATATTTGTATCAAAGTACCTTCTTTTAATACCGGTCGAATTCAGGAAAGCCATATTTTAATCGGGCATATTTTGTGCGAGATTATAGAAACAACATTGTTTCCGCAAAAATAATGACGGAATTTTTGAAAAATATTGATAAAAACTGGACACTCTTTCTCGATCGCGATGGGGTAATTAATAATCGCCCAATTGATGATTATGTAAAAACATGGGAAGCTTTCGAATTCCTCCCAGGGGTGCTTAAAGCATTTGCGATTTTCAACAAAATATTCAAAAGGATAATTGTAGTTACTAATCAACAAGGAATAGGCAAAGGGTTAATGACCGTGGACGACCTCGAAGCTGTTCACAGCAAAATGATTACTGAAATTCAAAATTCTGGTGGTCGGATTGATGCTGTTTATTACTGTCCCGAACTGGCTGAAAAACCACTGAGTTGTAGGAAGCCTTCCACATTTATGGCGCAAAAAGCTTTCGCCGAATTTCCCGATATTGATTTCGAAAAAAGCCTAATGCTGGGGGATATGCGCACCGATTTACAGTTTGGCAGGAATGCCGGAATGAAAACAATTTACATCAATACCAATCAAAAAAGTATAGATACTGATTTGTATGACGAAAGATTTTCCTCACTGATTGAATTTGCAAAACTGCTTAATGTGAATGATTGAGTTATTCAATTTCTGATACTTGTGGCTGAATCTTAACCTACCTAGTTCTGATGGTCAGAGATATAAAAAACATAGAGTTTATCATCAATCTTTTCGGCTAGTGCCCTGTATTTTTTATCAATACGAAAATACCAAATGTTATCAGTATGTGGCCGTCGCTTTTTCAAATCAACAGCCCGAAAATTATCTTGTAAAATATTATTCTTTGCCTTAAGGTATTTTGAGACCAGGCCGCGCTTTTTTTAAGTAAGAAATTACAATGGCTTTTTCTGTAATAATCATCCCTTAAAATCCTCAAAGTCATCTCACCCGTCTTGTTTATGTTGGTACCAGGCCTCCTTTTCTTCTACACTAAGCTCTTCAACAGAAGTTTTCACTAAAAGTGTTTTATCTTCAAAGCAAGTAATTAAAAACTCAAACAAATCTCTCTCTGTACGAAACTTATTTGGCAGTTTTATTGAGCTATTTTCTATAGTTATGCTGGTCATTTTTTCCGAATTAATTCACTACAAAACTAAGGAAAACTGAAAGAGCAGTCAAATATTTTACAAAAAACACAAGCCCATTCTCCCTTTTTTTACTTTTGCCTGTTAATCCAAAGACTACAGAACCACAGCCAATGAGCCCCACCTTAATCTTTACAAGCTTTATCGTTTACACATTATTGCTCTTTGTTGTCTCTTGGTTTACTTCTCGCAAAGCCGATAACCAAAGCTTTTTTATCGGAAATAAAAAGTCGCCTTGGTTTGTGGTGGCTTATGGGATGATTGGGGCATCGCTTTCGGGTGTTACTTTTATTTCCATCCCGGGATGGGTAGGAACAACAGGCTATACCTACTTTGTTATTGTTCTGGGTTATGTGCTTGGGTATGTAGTTATTACAACAATTCTTTTGCCGCTTTATTATAAGCTCAACCTGACTTCAATATACACCTATTTGGAGCAGCGCTTTGGAAAACGGGCCTACACCACAGGTGCTATTTTTTTCCTGATCTCTCGTATTATTGGTGCCTCTTTCCGCATGTTTCTTGTGGTGAGTGTGCTACAGTTTTTCGTATTCGATCACTTTGGAATTCCTTTTTGGATGACTGTCGTCCTTTTCATGGTTCTTATTCAATTATATACAATGAAAGGGGGGATAAAAACCATTGTTTGGACAGATACTCTCCAGACTACTTTTATGATTCTTGCCGTAATTGTTAGCATCGTACTGATTTTGCAAAATATGCAAACCGGTTTTTTAACGATGGTTGAAATTGTTTGGGATAGCGATCTTTCAAAAATAGTTGTTACTGATATTGACAGTAAACAGAATTTTTTCAAACTGCTGCTTAGTGGTATGTTTATTACTATTGTGATGACGGGTCTTGACCAGGACATGATGCAAAAGAACCTCAGTTGTCGAAACCTGAAGGATGCACAAAAAAATACAACGACATTGAGTTTGATTCTTGTTCCGGTCAACCTGGTTTTTTTGTTCTTGGGCGCAGTATTGTATTTGTATGCAGCCCAATCTAATATCGAAATACCTGCTTCAACCGATCATCTTTTTCCTGATATAGCTTTTAACCACTTGGGGATTTTTGCAGGAATTGTATTTGTTATTGGATTAATTTCAGCAGCCTATTCAAGTGCTGATAGTGCATTGACTGCGCTAACGACATCTTTTAGTATTGATATCTTAAAACTTGATAAGAAGTACGCCAATAATGAAAACTTGTTAAAAAGTAAGCGGCAACAGGTTCACATTGGCATGGCGATAGTTATTATTTTTGTCATTGTATTATTTGAATTAATTAACAACCAAGCTGTTATTTCTCAGCTATTTACTTTTGCAGGCTACACTTATGGTCCACTGTTGGGTTTATATGCATTTGGTTTGCTAACAAAAATTCAGGTACGCGACAATTGGATACCCATAGTGGCAATAGTGGCCCCGGTACTATCCTATTTTCTTAGCCGGTATTCCGAAACCCTTTTCAATGGTTATCAAATTGGGTTTGAATTACTGATTATCAATGGGATTTTTACTTTTATAGGATTGCTCATTTTTAGAAAAAAGAGAAAACCTTCAAACATTTAAACATTTAGGCATTCAGTCATTTATACACTACGCATTCAATCATTTACGCAATTAAGCATTTAATCACTCACGCATTTAAACAATAACAGATGTCAAATTTCAGATTCCTTGCATTAGAAAAAACCATTAGTCGTCCGATAGGCGAAGTAAAATATCCATCAAGAAAAGTATCAGACTATTATGGATCGATGGTATTTAACAAGACTGTCATGCGCGAATACCTTACTGATGAAGCTTTTGATATGGTCGAAAAATCCATTGATAAAGGGGAGCGGATTGAGCGCAAAATTGTTGATCAGATTGCAACAGCAATGAAAGCCTGGGCTTTGAACAATGGCGTAACGCACTACACCCACTGGTTCCATCCACTTACTGGTTCAACAGCCGAAAAGCACGATGCATTTATCAATCCGGCAGATGGAGGAAAAGCACTTGAAGATTTTCAGGGAAGTGCCCTCATTCAGCAAGAACCCGATGCCTCAAGTTTTCCGAGTGGTGGCATTAGAAATACTTTTGAAGCAAGGGGTTATACCGCCTGGGACCCGACTTCGCCAGCATTCATCCTCGAACACACACTTTGTATTCCGACCATTTTTATTTCTTATACAGGTGAATCACTTGATTACAAAACACCTTTGCTCCGCTCGATGAAAGCTCTGGATGATATTGCCAGCCAGGTTTGCAGGTATTTTGAAAAAGATGTAAAAAAGGTTTATCCTACACTTGGTTGGGAACAGGAATATTTTCTGGTAGATTCGGCACTTTATGCTGCCCGCCCCGATCTTATGCTAACGGGGAAAACAGTATTCGGCCATTCGTCAGCAAAAGACCAACAATTATCCGATCATTATTTTGGCACCATCAACATTCGGGCTCTTGCTTTTATGCAGGATCTAGAAATCGAATCCCACAAGCTGGGTATCCCACTTAAAACAAGACATAATGAAGTAGCCCCAGGCCAGTTTGAGTGTGCCCCGGTTTATGAAGAAGCCAATATCGCAGTCGATCACAATCAATTATTAATGCATTTGATGGACAAAGTAGCACGTCGTCATCATTTTAAAGTGTTGCTGCACGAAAAACCTTATGCTGGCGTAAATGGTTCTGGAAAGCACAACAATTGGTCGTTGGCAACCGATACCGGTATCAATTTGTTATCGCCAGGAAAATCGAGGAAAGACAACTTCAGGTTTATCGCTATTCTTGTAAATATTCTGAAAGCAGTTCATAACAACGAAGAACTGATCAGGGCAAGTGTTGCTTCGGAAGGAAACGACCTGAGGTTAGGTGCCAATGAAGCACCACCTGCTATTATTTCTGTTTTTATTGGGGAGCAAATTACCCGCACTTTGCATGAAATTGAAAAAATGCCGTCCAAAAAGTCCTTCAGCAACAGCAATAATAACAAAGAAACAGAGATTAATATTCCCAAGATTCCTGAGATATTGTTCGATAATACCGACCGTAACAGAACTTCTCCCTTTGCCTTTACAGGGAATAAGTTTGAGTTTCGTGCAGTGGGTTCTACTGCAAACACTGCCAAACCCATGTTTGTGCTCAACACAATTATGGCCGACCAACTGATTCAATTTAAAGCGGATGTTGATAAACAGATTACTGAAGGAATAAAAAAGGACGATGCCATCTTCAATGTTATTAAGCGCTATATTAAAGAATCGAAAGATATCCGATTTGAAGGGAATTCATATGGTGACGAATGGATTATCGAAGCAAAAAAGAGAGGCCTGTCAAACAACCGCAAGACCCCCGAAGCTTTGCTTGCTTTTATATCTAAGAAAACCATTGATTTGTTTAAGCGCATGAATGTGATGAGTGAGACGGAACTGAAGGCGCGTTTTGAAATAAAACTGGAAAAGTATATTAAGAAATTACAAATTGAGTCGCGGGTAATGGGCGACCTGGCCATTAATCACATTCTTCCCACGGCCATTCAGTACCAGAACAGGTTGATTGAAAATGCCCGAGGACTTAAAGAAGTGCTGGATTCAAAATCCTTTGTTAAATTATCACGCAACCAACTGAATACGATTAAGGAAATATCCGATCACATTGCATCTATTAAGGAGATGAGTATTCAGATGCTGGAAGCCAGAAAGAAAGCAAACCGTGTGACTGATACATTCGAGCAGGCCAATGCCTATAAGGAAAATGTACTGGTCTATTTTGATAAAATCCGCTACCATGTCGATAAACTGGAACTGCTTGTTGACGATGAACTTTGGCCTTTGCCTAAGTATCGGGAGTTGTTGTTTATTAAGTAGGGCGTACTTATTCCAAGAAATTATAAAGGCTTTTCACAGTATCTGCAAATAGAACGATCCTTCCCAAATTGGGAAGGATCGTTTTTTTTGTATCTTTGCTTCATGAGAATACTTGCATTTAGAAGCCTTAGAGAATTTTGGGAAAGACCTGAATATGCCAATTCTGAAGCCTCTCTGCGTTCGTGGTATCATGATGCAAAAAATGCTGACTGGAAAAATGCCAATGAAATCAAACTTCAATATATAAATGCGAGTATTATTGGTGATGGAAGAGTGGTGTTTAATATTAGAGGCAACTCATACCGGCTTGTTGTTTCAATTGATTATGAATTTCAAGTCATTTTTATCCGATTTATCGGAACAAATAAACAGTACGATAAAATTGATGCTAAAACAATATAATCATGGAAATAAGACCAATTAAAACAGAGATGGATTATAATCAATCAATCAAAAGGATTGAGGAATTATGGGGTGCAAAAAAAGATTCTCCGAAAGGAGACGAATTAGACTTACTTTGCACTTTAACTGAATCTTATGAAATGAAACATTATCCAATTGCACCACCTGACCCAATTGATGCAATCAAGTTTAGGATGGAACAGATGGGCATGTCAAAGACTGATATGGCAAAATACCTGGGAAGCCAAAGTAGGGTAAGTGAAGTGCTTAGTGGAAAAAGACGATTAACGCTAAAAATGGTTAAATCCTTGTACAGAGGATTAAAAATACCGGCTGAAATTCTTTTGGCATGATGGCAAATAAATCTATTCTCTCGCATTTGTTCAATCAAATAATTCAAATGCTATTTCTTAATGGTTTTTGTAAATTTGACCACGAAACTCCAAATCCATGAAAAACTTTTTCAATTACTCAGGTGTATTATTTTTATTGATGTCTCTTCTTACATCAGAAGCTTTTGGCCAATTTATCGTCAGAAAGGTACACGACCAAAATGTGAATACGAGCCAGGATGGATTTTATTATGCATTACCACAAACAGTATTAAAAATAGATTTGCTTATTGAAAAAGTACAACAGCAAAAAGGGCCCTTGTCCGCATATACGCAAGAGTATTTGGGAACTTCCGATTTTATCGAAACCACTGGTGTTTCTTATCGGTTGCTTCATGTAGAATTGGATCAATTTGTTGAACCTGACCCTGAACAGATTTATTATGTGCAATTTCCTGCTGACCGTCCAAAAGATGCCAAACCTACCGGGTTCGCACTAACTCCATTAGGGATTTTAACTGCCTTTGATGCCGAAGGGGGACAGGCTGCATTAATCTCACAGACAGAAATAAACCAAACAATCATTGTTTCTGAACAGGAAGACGGTTTTGATTATTTCGCCGAATACAATCGCAGGAAGAAAGTGGATACTATTATCAGGAAAATCACCATCGACACAGTCAGCATCGATCGCTTTCTTTTTAAAACAAGCTGGGTGGACAAAAGCATGAAAGAAAAAGCCAATGAAGCTGCTATGCAGATTGCCAAAATCCGTGAGGCCCGCTTTAATTTAATTAGTGGTTACCAGGAGGTGAATTATGGTGGAAGCATGAATTATATGGATAAACAGCTAAGTTTATTGGAGAAAAGATATTTAGAGTTATTTCTGGGAAAGGAGATTAAATCAATTGAAAATCAAACTGTTTATTTTGTTCCATCAGATGAGAATAAGTCAAAAGTATTGTATAAAGCATCTGATGGAAGCCCCATTGAACTTAAGCTAATAAGTAGTGGAGCAACTAGTAAACTTGCCGAGAAACCATTGGAAAAGCAAGACAATATTTATTACCGTATTCCTGAATCTACCCTAGTGGAAATAACCGAAAATGGAGCAGTACATTATAAAAGAAAATTGGCAATTAGTCAATACGGTGTAATTGCATCAGCCCCCTTAAACGGCACACGGCTTCAATTTGATCCTAAAACGGGAAGTTTGGTAAAAATAATCAGGGAATAGCTTTTCTGATCATCACCAGTTTTTGTAATAAATTTTCCAGAAATTCAAGCTTCAACATATTTGCTCCGTCAGATTTAGCAACTGAAGGATCAGGATGGGTCTCAAGAAAAATACCATCAACACCAACAGCAATGCCTGCTTTGGCAATTGTCTCAATCAATTCCGGCTTTCCACCTGTTACTCCGGAATTTTGGTTTGGTTGTTGAAGGGAATGGGTAATATCAAGGATTACAGGAACGCCCGTTTTTTGCATTTCAGGGATATTCCTGTAATCGACCACTAAATCACTGTAGCCAAACATATTCCCGCGCTCGGTAAGCATAATCCTTTCATTTCCTGTTGAACGCACTTTGTC
>QMPA01000050.1 GCA_003650365.1 Bacteroidota bacterium
ATTAAACATATTATACCTGATTGATTATCAGGCAAATATACAATTTAATATCCGTAAAAACAAGTTATATATCTGATATTCAATTAATTATATTGATTATTTATTTAGATGCGTTTGCCCTGTAATAAGAACAAGTTAAGGAGTAAATTTACTTACTTTTATTATTTTAGCTGATATTTAATTTAACAATTAGAAGCGTATGGGGAGACAATGAATTGCAAAGTTTCAGAAATTTGTCTGCTGTACTGTCATCTATAAAATATAATGGCCATATAAAGAGCTATACACCAATATGATACAGCTTATGATAAATGTCCCTCCGGGACTTTAATATCTGGTATCTCTCTCAATCCCTACGCCCTCTCCTTAATCACTCCTTTTTTAAATGCGGCAAGCAACATTTTCAGGTCATCAATCTGGCAACTTATTTCTTTACCAACATCGGTATCTTTTACTGTTTTCCGGCTGGCATTTTTTTCGATGAAGATACGGTTCGAGATAATGTCTTTTTCCTTTTCAATCGCTACTTGTTTTGAATCGAAAGCATTGTGTTCAACAAGTACAAGTCCGAATGAATTGTAAATCAAAGTATAGCCTGAAACACCGGTTACAGATTGATAAGGGATAGACATACCACCATCAATCACAAATAGTTTTCCGTTTGCTTTAATTGGACTTTCCCCCTTTTTCACTTTTACCGGAACATGGCCGTTTACAATATGTGAATCTTTCGGTTCAAGACCAAACTCTTCAAGAATCTGATTGCAATATTTCTCCTCATTAAAAGCCAGTGTATAATAGGGGTTGCGTTCTTCTTTATGTGTCGATTTATCAGCAACAAAATACCTTTCGAAAGTCGTCATGCGCTGCTTACCAAACAATGGTGAAAGGGCGCCACACCACAAATACCAACTGTAATCAAGCAGGTTGTCATTGTTTTCGGTGGCCGAATGGTGATAATAACCTTTCCGGGCAACGCGCTCAAAATGATCGCACAATTCTTTTCCTTTGTATGATTTGCCTTCAATTTCAAAGCTTTCAAATTCCCCTTTTTCATTCATCGGAATACAACCGTGGTACAGCAAATTTGAATTATAGGCGAGGTACATACTACCATGGGTGTACAAAAACTCGATGTGCTGTTGCAAGCGTTTGCTGTTTCTGAAACTGGCCCTTAATTTGTCCATCAAATCTTTTTCGCCCTTTGAAAGCTTGTAGGGATCATTGCCGTCAATCGTTGGGAAATTCTTGTCCAGCATTTCATATTTTTCTCCGTCAATGGAAACCTCGCCTTTTTTGAAGTCAATTTTATCCAACTGCAAACGGTCGTCCATATTAAAATGAGGGTTGCGTTTTACAGCCTGCCCTTCCAGTTTTAACTGGATAATGCCAATGGCCTTATGCATTTGTTTGAGCATGTCCAGCTCTTTTCCTTCAATATCTGCTTTGGGGAGAAAGCGGTCGCAAGGGTCATCTTTATACTGCTCCATGGCAAAGGCGGCCAGCGGAAGCATGTTGATACCATAAGCATCTTCAAGTGTGTCGAGGTTGTTGTAGCGAAGCGAAATGCGAATCACATTGGCAATCAGTGCCAGGTTTCCGGAAGCGGCTCCCATCCAAATAATATCGTGGTTTCCCCATTGGATGTCAACCGAATGGTAATCTATCAAACGATCCATTACTTTATCGGCATAAGGCCCGCGATCAAAAATGTCACCAATAATATGTAATCTGTCAATCAGCAAGCGCTGGATAAATTTACAGATGGCTATAATGAAAGACTCTGCCCGGTCGATATTGATAATGGTATGGAGAATAGCCTCGAAATACTCTTCTTTTTCTTCACCGCTTTCATTCAATAATTCATCAATAATATAAGCGAAATCTTTGGGCATGGCTTTTCTGACTTTCGAGCGGGTATATTTATCTGCCGCTGCCCGTGCCACCTGTGCCAGCCGCTGTAGGGTAATGGCAAACCATTCGTGGGGGTCATCTTCGTTTTTCAGGATATAACCCAGTTTTTCTTTGGGATAATAGATCAGGGTTGCCAGCGCATTCTTTTCTTTTTTCCGTAAGGATTTCCCAAAAACTTCATCAATCTTTCGTTTAACAACCCCGGAAGCATTGGCCAGCACATGGCTGAATGTTTCGTATTCGCCATGAATATCGGTTAAAAAATGCTCAGTACCTTTTGGCAGGTTTAATATTGCTGAAAGGTTAATAACTTCAGAACTTGCCGACTGTACATTCGGGAATTTATCTGAAAGCAGCTTCAGGTATTTGAGGTGTTTTTCTAAGTCTTTGCTCGCGTAAAGTTTGTCGTTGAATTTTTCCATTGATGATTTGTTTAGTCGAATTTTGAATCGGCGAAATTACGAAAATCAGTGGTGTGTGATTACTGCTTTGGACCACACATTAATTATAAATGCCGCGAATGCACGAATAATATATTCCTTCATTACTTGAAAAGATGGAAAACCCCCTCATCAATAGTTTGCCTATTTTTGTTTCCTTTCAAAAACCTACTCAGACCAGGTTTCGATAAAACAAAATATGGAGTATACACTATTAATAGGTACAGGTATTTTTGGAGGTGTAATAGCCGGCATGTTGGGCCTGGGAGGTGGCATATTTTATATTTTGGTTTTACCATCAATCATGCTGTGGCTTGGGATTCCGGCTGAATACGCAACACCTTTTGTTGTCGCCAACTCATTGGCAGGTATTGCCTTTGCATCGGGTATTTCCATTGTATCACAGTTTGGTGAGCTAAAAAAATATGTAAAAGAAAGTTTGTTGGTTGGCATTCCGTCACTTGTTATTTCAATATTCGCTACTCAATTTGTCGTGCATAGCCGGTGGTTTTCTAAAGAAGTATTTGGAGGATTGGTTGTTGTCATCATGCTGGTTCTTCTTTTTCAAATGCTTTTCAAAGGAAAAAAAACGGTTCTGGAAAAAGATTTGAATATTAAAATCCAGGCAAAAGCCGGTATTTTCATTGGAAGTTTTGCGGGATTCATTTCGGCAGTAAGTGGTTTGGGTGGAGGGGTTATTATCAATCCTGTTTTGCATCTTCGTTTGCATCAAAGTTTACTAAAAGCCAGGGTAATTTCGCTCGCTACTATTTTCATCAGCACAACTTTTATCAGCCTGCAAAACAGCTTTGGCTCTCCCTTGTATCAACCAGAGCATATTCAGAATATCGGTTTTATTATTCCAATTATTGCTGTTCCTTTAATTATTGGGGCAATCATTGGCGGCCCGATTGGTGTACGATTAAGCCGTCAACTCAGCGAAAAAACTTTAAAATATCTGTTTACTATTGTTGTATTTATCGTCCTGATTGAAAAAACATTGAGTTTGTTTTAAACTGAAGTTATAACTGGCGCGCGAATTTTTCGCGTGCCTTCTGCTAACAATCCCACATTCATTTGTCTTTAAGGTTTGTGTTTAATTACGCATACGGAGCATCCGCACGCCAGTATCAAGCGTCAGTTAGCAATCGCCTTAATATATTCAATTTCCGTCACCCAACTGACGGTATTTACAAATATTGAAAGAAATGATTTTTAAAATTCCCTTCAATCATTTTGTATTTTCGCATGCCATTTGAAGAAACAAATTATTTTGAAATCTGATAAACTCCTAAAATACTACCAGAATCATCCCCGCTTAAATGAGCTTTCCGCTTTACTTGAAGGCGGGCAATCTGCTATTTACCTGAAGGGACTCATCGGCTCTTCCCGTGCATTGACCATAGCCGGTATTTTTGAGCATTCGGGCAAACAGCAGCATTTGGTCATCCTTCCCGACAAGGAGCAAGCAGCTTATTTTTACAACGATCTGGAAAATTTATTCGATGAAGCCAAAGCCGACCACAATAATAAACGGGTATTGTTTTACCCCACGGCATACAAGCGACCTTACGAACCGGAAAAGCTTGACAAAGCCTACCAATTGTCGCGAACCGAAGTGTTGAAGCGTTTTTTGAGTGGCGACCGAAGAACCATTGTTGTGAGCTACCCCGAAGCACTCTCCGAGAAAGTGATCACCAAACAATACCTCAGCAAAAACCTGATGAAACTAAAACAGGGTGAAGAAATCTCCCTGGATTTTCTGGTGGAATTGCTACACGAATATAATTTTGAGGCCGTTGAATTTGTTGCAGAACCCGGTCAGTATGCCATCCGTGGTGGCATAGTTGATGTGTTTTCCTTTTCGAACGACCATCCCTACCGTATTGAGTTTATGGGTGATGAAGTCGAATCTATCCGCACTTTCGATCCGGTGAGTCAGCTTTCACTGCAAAATCTCAATCGTATTACTTTATTACCCAATGTACAGGACAGGCAGATTGTAGAGAAACGCATCTCCTTTCTGGATTATATGCCCCCAAAAACTACTGTATGGTTAGATGATTTAGCATATACCCGTGATCGCATTGCCGAAGAGTTTAAAAAAGCCGAAGATACTTATCATCGGCTTTCGGAAGAAACAGACCAACTTCCACCAGCAGGCTTGTTTGTGAAGGGCGATTTTTTTATTGAAAAACTAAAGGCTTTTCATACGGTGGAATTTGGCAATACTTTGTTTTTTAAGGATGCCAAAACCATCGAATTTAAACAATCGCCCCAACCTGCTTTCAATAAAAATTTTGATCTGCTCATCAACGACCTGGGTAAAAAAACAGCAGCAGGTTTCTCCAATTTCATCCTGTCAGACAACCCCAAACAGACCGAGCGTTTGTTTACCATTTTTGAAGATATCCAGGCTGACAATCCCAAGGCAGGCGAGGCAAGTTTTAAACCCATCAACCTGAGTTTGAGTGCGGGTTTTGTTGACGATGACATCAAATTACTTTGCTATACCGATCACCAGATTTTTAACCGTTACCACCGTTTTCGTCTGCGCGAAGGTTTTGGCCGCAAAGAATCATTGTCAATTAAAGAATTACACGATCTTCAAGCAGGGGATTTTGTGACCCATATCGATCATGGGGTAGGACGTTTTGATGGCCTGCAAACCATTGACAACAATGGAAAAAAACAGGAAACTATCCGTTTGATTTATAAGAATAGCGACCTGCTTTATATCAGTATTCATTCCTTACACCGCATTTCAAAATACGTTGGTAAAGAAGGTACGCCCCCGGTATTGAACAAACTGGGAACCAACACCTGGAACAAACTCAAAAACAAAACCAAAAGCAAAGTCAAGGACATTGCCCGCGACCTGATTAAACTGTATGCCAAGCGCAAAGCATCGAAAGGTTTTGAATATATGCCCGATACTTATTTGCAAAACGAATTGGAAGCTTCTTTTATTTACGAAGATACACCCGACCAGCTGAAAGCAACCGTGGACTTTAAAAAAGACATGGAAGCTTCCCATCCCATGGATAGGCTGGTGTGTGGTGATGTGGGTTTTGGAAAAACGGAAGTTGCCATACGTGCAGCATTTAAAGCAGTAAACGACAGCAAACAGGTTGCCGTTTTGGTGCCTACTACCATTCTGGCTTTGCAGCATTATAAAACATTCAGCGATCGTTTGAAGGATTTCCCGGTAAATATCGATTACATTAATCGCTTTAAAAGCACAAAGCAACAGAAAGAAACTTTGCAAAATCTGAAAGACGGAAAGCTGGATATCTTAATTGGAACACACAGATTGTTAAGCAAAGATATTGCGTTTAAGGACCTTGGCCTTTTTATTGTTGACGAAGAACAGAAATTTGGTGTTTCAGCAAAAGAAAGGCTGCGGCAATTCAAAGCCAATGTCGATACACTTACACTTACTGCAACACCCATTCCACGGACTTTGCAATTCTCGTTAATGGGTGCCCGCGATCTTTCCATCATCAATACACCACCACCAAACCGCTATCCTGTTCAAACCGAAATCAGGTCATTTGGGGAAGTGCTGATCAGGGATGCCATTAATTATGAAGTTTCACGGGGCGGACAGGTATTTTTCGTCCACAACCGTGTGCAAAATATCATGGATGTGCAAGCCATGCTCAATAAATTTATTCCGGGTATCCGCATTGCGGTAGCACATGGCCAAATGGAAGGTACGAAACTTGAACGAATTATGCTCGATTTTATTGATGGTATGTACGATGTGTTACTGGCCACAACAATTATCGAATCAGGTTTAGATATCCCCAATGCAAACACGATTTTTATCAATGATGCACAGAATTACGGACTGAGCGATTTGCATCAATTGCGTGGCAGGGTTGGAAGAACGAATAAAAAGGCTTTCTGCTATTTGCTTGCTCCTCCTTTGGTTGCCCTGAGCAATGAAGCCAGAAAACGACTAAAAGCCATTACAGAATATGCCGATTTGGGTAGTGGCTTTAGTATTGCCATGCGTGACCTTGATATTCGCGGGGCGGGAAATATTCTTGGTGCTGAGCAAAGCGGTTTTATCTCGGAAATTGGTATTGAAATGTACCAGAAAATACTGAATGAAGCCCTGATAGAATTAAAAGAAAATGAATTCGCAACCCTGTTTAAGGAAGAACTTTCAGCCAAAGATTTCGTAAAGGAGTGCCAGTTTGAAACCGATCTTGAAATATTGATACCCAGCGAATACATCAGCAATTTTACCGAGCGCCTAAGTTTGTATAAAGAACTGGACGAAATAAGTGACGAAACTGAATTGCAGCTTTTTCAATCGCGCTTGAGCGACCGTTTTGGTTCTTTACCACAACCGGCCAAGTCACTGATTAATACCATTCGTTTGCGTTGGTTGGCAAAGAAAATTGGCTTTGAAAAACTATCCATAAAATTCAACAGGATGACGGGCTATTTTGCCGGCGATCAGGAATCCCCCTATTTTCAATCTGAAGCCTTTGGAAAAGTACTGTCTTTTATACAAAACAATCCTGATGCTGCAATTTTGAAAGAACTAAAAGGAAGGTTAACGCTGAGATTTGAAGAAGTAAGAACAGTAGAAAAAGGGATATTGTTATTGGAAGAACTGCAGTAGGAATTAAGGATGGTTTACTGCTCATTCTTTGTAATTGATACGCAAATCTTCAAGTACGTGGAGAATCCACGCACAAGTGGATATAACAAAACCAACTACCTATTATCCATATCAACTTCTTTCTCAAATTCGCCTGCTTCGTTCCAGAATTTCCAGACACCGGTTTTTGAGGCATTTTTGAAATAGCCTTCGTAACGTTTTTTACCATTGGGGAAATAGGTAATTGTCTTCCCATCAATTGCACCATGATTATAATTGTTATCGCTCCAAAGTGTTCCATCGCGATAATAAGATTTCCACGCACCATGACGCCGCTGGTTTTCTAATGGCCCTTCTTTAAATAATGTCCCATCTTCGTTATATTCCCTTTGGTAAACAGGAACTCTTTTCCCATCAACATCACCATATTCCCAGGTTACCTGTGGCACCTCGTTGGCAAATTTAGACATCACCATTTCCTTATCGGAAATCCCGGTTTTATCTTCCTCCTTTTTTTCTCCACCAGAACCACAAGCTGTGAAAATTGTGGCAATCATTATTATCAGTGCTAACTTTTTCATTTTTATCATTTTTTGTAATTAATTATCTTTTGCGGGTTGCAATTTGCGGGTTGCAATTTGCTTTCCCTATTTCCGTATTCCTATACTTCCCTATTCCTATACTTCCCTATTTCCTTATTCCCTTATTCCTATATTTCCCTATTCTCATAAGTCAAACAACAATCTTTCCCCTGTTTTACTTTCATCTATTTTGCCATCACTAAAAGCCAAATGGCCATTCACAAAAGTCTTTATTATTTTCGAGTGGAATGTAATTCCCTCCATGGGCGACCACCCACATTTGTACAATACATTTTCCTTTTTCACTGCTACCGAATCATTCAAATCTACTAAAACAAGATCGGCAAAATAGCCTTTTCGGATAAAACCCCGTTTTTGAACCCGAAATAAAATGGCCGGATTGTGACACATTTTCTCGACTACTTTTTCCAGAGAAATAATTCCCTTTTTGGAAAGTTCAAGTATGGCTGACAATGCATGTTGCACCATTGGCCCACCAGAAGGAGCGCGAAAATAAACCCGTTCCTTTTCTTCTAAAGTATGGGGTGCATGATCGGTAGCAACCACATCAATTTGACCATTCAGTAGTGCTTCGCGAAGTGCATCCCTGTCGTTCTTGGTTTTAATGGCCGGGTTCCATTTGATGAAGTTTCCTTTGTGTTGGTAATCCTCATCCGAAAACCAAAGGTGGTGAATGCATACTTCCGCGGTGATTCTTTTTTCCTTTAATGGAATATTCTTGTCAAGCAATTCCATTTCGCGGGCTGTTGACAAATGTAAAATGTGCAGGCGTGTGTTGTGCTTTTTTGCCAGTTTTACAGCTTTTGAAGAGGAGAGGTAGCAAGCTTCTGCCGAACGAATAAGCGGGTGAATTTTTACCGGAGCATCTTCGCCATATTCTTTCAAAAACTTTTGATTATTGGCTTGCACGGTTTCTTCATCTTCACAATGTACGGCCACTAAAGTAGGTGCGTTGGCAAAGATTTTCTCCAAGACGCTTTCATTATCTACCAGCATATTTCCGGTGGAAGAGCCCATAAAGACTTTGATTCCACAAACTTTGGTTGGATCTGTCTTTAGTAATTCTTCTAAATTATCGTTGGAAGTACCCATGTAAAATGAATAATTGGCCAAAGATTTTTGGGAGCCAATTTTGTACTTTTCTTCTAATAATTCCTGCGTAAGTGCTGGCGGATTGGTATTGGGCATTTCCATAAAACTCGTAATACCACCGGCAACTGCCGCCCTACTCTCCGTATAAATATCGCCTTTGTAAGTCAATCCGGGCTCACGAAAATGAACCTGGTCATCGATTACTCCGGGAAGGAGGTAAAGGCCCTCTGCTTCGATGGGCTCATAATCGCTTTCGCTGATTTGTGATGATCGGCTTCCGAAAGGAACAATCTGCTCAATTGTTTTACCATCTACAAAAACATCACCTTTAAAGGTTTTGCCCTCGTTAACAATAAAAGCATTTTTTATCACTTTCTTGTCAGAAGAAAATGCCATGGTTAGAGCGACTTTACGGGTTTTATTTTCCCAGCCATGCCACGTAATCTCAATTGCATTACACCAAGAATGGCTTCACGGAATATTGACTTGTTCATTTTGGATGTGCCTTCGGTACGGTCAGTAAAAATAATGGGCACTTCAACAACTTTGAAACCCAGTTTTACAGCCGTATATTTCATCTCAATCTGAAATGCATAACCAACAAATTTAATCTTATCCAGATCAATGGTTTCCAGCACCTTTCTCGTCCAGCAAACAAATCCTGCTGTAGTATCCATAATTTGGAGACGTGTTACCATGCGCACATAGGATGAGGCAAAGTAAGACATGAGCACCCTGCCCATGGGCCAGTTAACAACATTGACACCTTTGATGTACCTTGAACCAATGGCAACATCAGCACCTTCAACAGCATTGGCATGATAAAGGCGTTCCAGATCGTTGGGATTGTGCGAGAAGTCAGCATCCATTTCGGTAATGAAATCGTAGCCTCTTTCGAGTGCCCATTTGAATCCCGCAATATAAGCGGTTCCAAGGCCGAGTTTTCCTTTGCGTTCATGGATAAACAGACTTTCAGGAAATTCCTTCATCAGTCTTTTTACAATATCTGCTGTCCCGTCAGGGCTGTTGTCTTCAACAACCAAAACATGAAAATCTTTCTTCAAGTTAAATACTGTCCTGAGGATTTTTTCGATGTTTTCCTTTTCGTTGAATGTTGGGATAATTACTAAACTGTCAGTCACGTTATTTGCTTTTTTTTGCAAAAATAAAAAATAATGATGCTGTTGGCAATGCTTTAACAAAATAAGGCTTGAGATAGTATGTATAGAGACTTTTAGACTTTGGACCTGAGGCAGGTAGTACATAAAGTCCAAGTCTGCCAACGCAATGTCTCTCGCTAAGACTTGAAGCAGTGGTGAGGCAGAAATTAGAAGATACACTCCCGTTTCAAGCATCCACGCTTGAAATATAATTGCACAAAGCAAAACCTAAACTGCAAGTGTGGACGCTTACAGCAGGAAAGTCTGATGCCTACGGGACTATGTTTTCGTCCCGGAGGGACAGAATGACAACAGCCCTTACATTCATGCATGGGCAATGAAAAATATGTTCTACCAATAAATTTGACAGACTGTAATCTATCGTTCCTTTAGGACTAAATATTTACCTTACCACAATTTTATACCTCAAACTGCTGTTGTTGCCTTGAATATTTAGAAAATAAATTCCTTTGGAAACATTGTTCAAATCGAAGGTGAAATTGTTTTCACCTTGTCGTGCAGGGTAATCAACATGCTTTACAATTCTTCCACTTACATCGGCCAATTGAATTTCAATATCAACATTTTCTAAAGCATTGAATGAAATATTCACCTGCTGAATGGCCGGGTTTGGAAACACTTTTACCTCCCCATTCAAAAACAGGTCTTCGATACCCACAAAACTAAATGCCATTGATTGCTCTTCCATTATATTGCCCGAAAGGTCTTTTACATTTTGAATGGTTATTTCGTAATCACCGGATAATTCAGTAACCGTAAGATTTACCTGGGCCTTGTTAAATGCATGTTGTGTTGCAGCCTCAATGTTTACACCATTGTTAATGCTGTAGTTTGCCACGTCTTCGGCAGTAGCAGACTCCACCTCTTCGTTGAACATAACTTTGACATTGGTACTTACTATTGGCACAACTTCAACAAGCAGCGGGCCATCTTCGTCCGATCCACCGGCAACGTCGCTTTCAAAACGGAGTTCTATTTTCCATTCATCAAAATCGTAATTCATGGGACCGGTAACATTGTATGAGTTTCCTTGAGTAGGGTCGTATTCGAAAACTGAAGTATTGTGTACTTTGAGAACTCCAGAACCATCATCAATCTTCCACATAAAGTGGTCTGCCTGATAATTATCATCGGTACACATGGCATTTTTTACAGCAACCAAAATACTTTCGTGCTGTTCTTCCACTCCACCTGTTGTAACGATTACCGGCTCAGGAAGCGTATTATTTCCGGAAATAAAATAATAGTCAGAAATATCTGCCATTTCTGTTTTTCCATAATACTCAGTTATTTTACCAGTTAATACAATGCTGTCGCCAATTGAAGGATTTCTGCCAGATTCGTAGATAAACAATCCATTCCATCCACCGGTTCCATCCTGAATAAAATAATTGGATCCGAAGTTACCAGTAACAACTCCTGTAGTGCTCACTACCTGACCGTCGTAAGGGGAATCATCCTGCTGTCCCTGGATATCGTAAATGGAAACAATTGTTCCTGTAAATATTTTCGGGACGTAATAATTATACACTACCGATGAGTTGGTGGTTTCGACATTTGTTGCCGCTATTTTATAATAAACAGTTGCATCTTCGGCTTGCCCGGGAATTTGGGCTGAAAAAACATTGCCGTCCGCAGTCATTACAATTTCATTGTTTAAGGCTTCGAAATTTATTCCCCAGGTTAAAGTTGCTGCTGTAATTGGTTCTGTAGACGAAGTAATTGTTGCATTTACATCTACCGGTTCTTCGGCAACCGCCAATTCAGGTATTAGCTGAACATCGCCAATTAATATGGCATTTGGCGTTGCTTCACCCCAAATTAATTCTGCAAAATTTGGATCATCAATAAAAGGGTTTCTGTTTTTTTGGAAGGTAAAAATAACATCGTTGCGATTTCTTTCAAAGGCATCTGGAGGATCCAGAAGATTCCATTGCAATAAAGTAGACAGTTTTCCATGCTGTGCATTGGGGTAAGTATTGTTCCAGTTTACTACTTCCAAGTCCATTTCTCCGTCATTCCCTTCGTAACGTGTTGACATATAAAAAATGATGCGTGCAATGTCACCTTTTATATCATCGCGGGCTTCCCAGGTTGAGTCGGTATAATAACAGCCCGTAGCAACAGCATGTTGCACACCACCATTGTCAAAATCAAGGTTGCTTTTCGATTGATTGACTGTCGCGGCAGCGGGTTTCAGGTTGTGCACATCGCCGTACATAGGTGGCATATCTGCAAAATTTCCATGCGATTTTGCCCATACATGCTCACGGTTTAGCTCCAGTCCGCTGTTACCATAATCAGTGTTGTCGTGTGAGAATCCGGTATAAACCTGGATAACGTTGTCGGCATTTTCAGGATCAGCATCAGAGATTTTAAATATTTCTTTCGCGAAATAATAGGAATAAGGCGTGTGCCCACTGATGATTCCATTTAATGCGGCTTTTAATTCATCACCACTTTTTCCTTCAGTTCCATTGTAATAGCCTGTTTGCTGGCCGAATGCCATGACCGAAATTAACACGGCAATTAAGATTGTTGATAGTTTTTTCATTCTTTATTCTTTTATATCCCTGTGCTAAAGCACAGGGCAATTGATTAATATGCTTAATAATTATAAGTTAATTCTTAATGACAAGTTGAATCTGCGGCCCATACCAAAATACACACCGGCTGAGTTGGCATCGAAACTTTTTCCTCCTAAATATTGATCGTTATTATTGGCATCAGTGATGAATTTAGCATCCAATAAATTCAACACACTGGCCCTGACCTGAAATCCAACCTTCTTAATATACCACGAATAACCAGTGTGGAAATCAACAATATAGTATGCTGGCGTTTTCCATGATTGTATTGGATCACCATTTTCATCGAAAGCCCAGGGGTTTCCTCCTTCATCTTCTGGAAGATTGTTGTAATCAAGTGGATTGAATTCAGAATAATGCTTTCCAAACCATGTAAAAACACCAGTTACGTACAATCCTCGAATAATTTCCCAGCGTAAACTTTCTCTGTTTTGAAATTGTGCAGCATCCCCAACATAAAGTCCTCTTGCATCAAAAGGTCGTTTTTCTTTCAGTTGTCCATTGTCATCATAAATAAAGGCTGTATCTGCCGAAGTCCACTTCCAGTCGCCTAATGACAACAGACTTTCCAACATCAAGTTTTTCGTTATTCTGAAGGCAAATTCAAATTCGGCACCCATGTGCAGTGCGTCCATGACATTAATATTCACACTATAATACTCACCATCAATTTCAACCGGGGCCGGTCGGTCGGCAGGTTTATTAATCCAGGATGTAAAATAAGTGTTAAAATTGAACGTAAACCGGGGTTTGGCATAACTATAACCCAACTCGATGGCTCTTACTTTTTCATTCTCAATATCCCTAAACAATTCATTTTCCCTGTTGTACACATTACTAAAACGCTGTGCCTTGGATAAATATCCTAGGTTTACAAATACATTCATCGTTTCGTTGATATTGTAATTTACCCCTCCCTTTATTGTAAATCCCGGAAGTGTTTTCCAAGCAGTTTCATTGGTTCGGAGTTGGGGAGAATCCCGGGTATACATCTCCCCATCGTAATAAACAGTATCAGCATAACCAACACTGTAGGTAGAATCACTCACATCAAGAAGTTTGGGCAGAAAATAATCGATACGCTTGTATGACGACAGTGATGTGGTTACATTTAAAAAAGCAGTAAAACTCCCTTCCTGGTATTTAAGTTGGGCAAAAATACCACCCCACCTTACTTGAGCATCGTTGTTGTAACCTATTTTATCGCCTTCATATTTTCTGTAGGCTGTATCTTTTGCTTCGTTTTGATTGCCATCATCTAAATAATAATTACCCCCAAACAAATCGTCCACTTCACGATAATGCTCCCCTTTATATGTCCTCAAGTCAATACCTCCTGATATGGTAAATGTCTTGCTTAGATTGTAGTCAAAGGTAGAAAGCAGACCCAACCAAAAATGATTGTTCATGGCATTTCTCATGATATTGGTTGACTCTTTTCGATCGTTAAAAGCATAAGGGAAATTATTATTGGCATTGTAGGGGCTTTGCAAATCCTGCTGAAAATTCTGATCGTATTCGGGTGTAGTTGAAAAACCACGTCCTCCGCCATTCCCCAACGAGAGGTACAGAATATTTGAAATGTACAAACGGTCGTTTACTGTCCAGAAATCACGGAGGCTGAACATAGGTTTGTGGTAGAAATTGTTGGCCGTACTGGTTGCTCTACTACCTGGGTAAATGGTATCAGTAGCTGTCACTGAAACCCTTTCGAGGTATCCCCAATTGGGATTGTACCTTAAACCCATATTTGTAGGAAGCCCATTGTTTTGCAAACTATCAATGGCATGTTGCGACATTCCTGCTTCCAAAGCATATTCAGTATCGTATGTCGAGATGTGTTTTTTATGACTACGTTGACCATGTTTTTGAGGCGCACCCATTGCTGACAGACTAAGCGTATGTTTTTTAAATTCCTTGTCGACACGTAAAAAATAAAACCAACCTTCTGTCCAGGTTTGATCCACCCAACCATCACCTCTTTTATATGATCCGGCAAAAGTAACTCCCCAGCCACTGGCCATACGTCCGGTTGTCAGTCCAAGTGAAGTCCGTAAAAAACCATTGTTCCCCACTTCTTGTTTTAAACTGATGTTTCTTTTGTTGTCGATTCCCTTTGTTGTAATATTAATGGTTCCTCCTACCGAAGGGATGGCCAGTTTTGAAGCACCCAATCCACGTTGCACCTGTGTATTACGCATTACAGCATCCAGCCCAAACCAATTGGACCAATACACCCATCCATTTTCCATATCATTCACAGGAATGCCATCCAGCATTACAGCTACATTTCGTTGGCTAAATCCGCGAATATTAATACGTGCGTCACCATCACCTCCACCGGATTGCGTGGCATAAACTCCAGGGGTAGCATTCAGTATAAGTGGAATATCCTGTGCAGCTAATTGCTCCTCCATTTGCACAGGCGAAACATTGGAAAAAGCAATTGGAGTTTCTCTTGTTTTGGCCACATCACCCACAACCTCAACCTCAGAAAGGGTGATTGGGATTAACTTGAAATTAACGAATAAGTTTTTGTCAGCTACTCTTACATGCTTTTTCTGGCTTTCGAAACCAACGTAAGATACTTCAAGATCATATTCGCCTGGTTTTAATTTAAGCTGGTATTCCCCATTAAAATTAGTTACTCCGCCTTTACCTGGCTCATAAATAACATTAACACCAAGCAAGGGTTCACCAAGGTCGTCAGAAACAATACCGCTAACAACTTTGGTTTGTGCAAAAAGGCCTGATACAAACAACAATAGTGTGAGGATTAAGATTATTTCTTTCTTCATAAAGCTCTCGATATGAGATGAACAATGGGAAAATCCACTATAGGATTTCCCCATTGCTACAAATATTAATTCAACAACTTCTTCAAGTTGTTTTAATTAAAAATGAGTTTTTTGGTTTGTGATTCTCCTGAATCAAGTTTTATTCTGACAAGGAATACACCTTTCAGGTTGTTGTCCAAATTGAATTTGTAGCTTTCGGTAAGAGTTTCGAATTGCTGACGATAAATAACTTTTCCCAACAAATTAACAACTTCAATGCTTATAATTGCTTTGTCAGATTCAATTATAAAAGCACCATTTGTTACAGGATTGGGATAAAAAGAAATAGTAGCTAAAGAAATATTCTCGTTCATGCCGAGTGTTCCACAATTGCATTTATGAAAGCCCAAAGAATCAAATGTGTTACTAGGTATGGAGTCCCATTGCTGAAATACCTCAAAGTAAGGATCAGGATTAGCTGTCACACCTTGCTCAATTTCGAATTTCCTAATCAGTGTATTGTCCTTCGACCAGGAAAGCCAGAATAAAGGTCCAACGATGTAATTTTGAATGGTGTAGGTTGTTGGATTTCCGCCACTGTTGTATGTAATTGTGGTATCGTTCAGATCGCCCCAGCCATTGTCATCGCTTAGCATTCCGCCTCCTATCTGGCCAAAAATATCAATGATTTCTCCTGTCACTTTTTCCAGGGTAACCGCATCATTACCATTAAAATACATCATCCTATTTACACTGTAAACGGGGCAAAGGAAAAGGTCCGCTTTTTCTTGGAGTGCACTATCAACAGGTTGCTCAAGGTCAACTCCGTTGGGGTCTCTTTTGTCAAGAACAACAACAAAGGTACCTTTCGGTTCAATACTTCCAGTCAGGCCCACATCATATCCTTGAAACCCGCCGTTACTGTATCGGACAAGTTTATAGTCACTCAAGTCAACAGTTACATTAGTAGGATTGTACAATTCGACGGCTTTGTTATTTCCCGAGCCTTCAACATATTCTGAAATAAAAAGATCGGAACAGTCTTGTGCCAATAAAGAACTGCCTAGAAAAAGGGTAAAAATTACAAGTAAAAGTTTTTTCATCGCTTAATTATTTAATGATTATTGTTTTTCACAAAAGTAAAAACAAATCAGCTGTATTCTATGTTGGTCCACTAAATAATTGTTAACACTTTGCATGCCAAATATCTTTACATCCATTAAAGAATCCACCCTCAAAGAAGGTGGACTTGAATTGCACCCATAGGGCACTTCATCGAAATACGACTGAAAGGATGGAAGAAAAAAGGAAGGATGGATGATTTAGTGACTTCTTCCACCCTTCCATCCTTCCAGTTAAGAAATAATATGTATAACAAAAAGAACATAACCACCATCAAAGAAGGTGGATTTCAAATGAACATTAAAACTAAAATATATAATATGTGTATTATCAGGCATGTGGCATCATTTTCAAAACAATTAATAATTTCATTAGATTTGTGGATGTTCAAATGAACATTAAAACTAAAACACATAATATGTGTATTATCAGGCATGTGGCATCATTTTCAAAACAATTAATAATTTCATTAGATTTGTGGATGTTCAAATGAACATTAAAACTAAAACACATAAT
>QMPA01000051.1 GCA_003650365.1 Bacteroidota bacterium
CCTCAATGTTCAACACATTAAAAATAGCATCAACCATCCGAATCAACTCCACTTCGTTGAGTAAAGAATTTGAGCCAATCACATCAACATCGCATTGATAGAATTCGCGATAGCGTCCTTTTTGCGGACGGTCGGCGCGCCAAACAGGTTGAATCTGGTAGCGTTTAAAAGGAAAAGTAATTTCGTTTCTGTGCTGTACAACGTAACGTGCGAATGGGACAGTAAGGTCGTAACGCAATCCTTTTTCAGAAATAGTCCTGGTCAATTTATTCAATTGATTTGAAGTTTCTTCGTTAAGTGTTACGTTTTTCAGGTAATCTCCTGAATTCAGAATTTTGAACAAAAGCCTATCCCCTTCTTCACCATATTTCCCCATCAGCGTACTCAGGTTTTCGATGGCCGGTGTTTCAATGGGCAGGTAGCCATAGTTTTGAAAGACGGATTTGATGGTGTCAAAAATATAATTCCGCCTCACCATTTCGGTGGGGGAAAAATCGCGTGTACCTTTCGGAATAGAAGGTTTTTGTGCCATAAGAATCTACTTGAATTAGAGTTCAAAAATACAAATTAAGTACCTAAAATTAGGAGTGCCTTAAATGCCTAAAGTTTAAAGCTTTTGTTCTTTTTGTTTACGCGACCAAAGCAATATTAATATTCCAGCCAAAATAAACGGAATACTCAACCATTGCCCCATATTTAAGGTCATTTGTTCTTCGAAACCGACCTGTGGAATTTTAATGAATTCGATGAAGAATCGCGAACCAAATAAAAGGATTAGGAAAATACCAAACATTTGTCCTGGTCGGGGATGACCATCGTGTTTTTTATAAATCCAACCGGTAATCAGAAAAATGGTGAAGTAGCCCAGTGCTTCATAAAGCTGGGTAGGATGGCGTGGGTCGGTTGCATAGAATGCGTCATAATAATTTTCAAAAACAAATCCCCATGGCATGGTAGTTATATCTCCAAAAATTTCCGAATTCATCAGATTGCCTAAACGAACGAGACCCCCACCCAATGCCACTACAATAACTATCCGATCCATTATCCAGATGTAGGGTTTGTGGTTTTTTCGGGAGAAAATATACAAGCCAATCAAAATACCAATCGACGCACCGTGACTCGCCAAGCCACCTTCCCAGATTTTCAGGATTTCAATGGGGTTCGATAAATAATATGCGGGTTCGTAAAAAAGACAATGGCCCAAACGTGCACCCACAATCACCGAAATAACCATGGTTGTTGTCAGTTCGTCAAGCACTTTAATGGGGACACCTTCCTTGTTAAAAATCTTCTGCATAATAATATAGCCGAAAATAAAAGCGAAGGCAAAAAGCAAACCGTACCACCTGACAGAAAAACCACCAATAAGCCAAAGGTCTTCAGGCAGCGTAAATATTTCGGGTCTTACAGACCAAACAATGTAGTTGAGCATTTTATCAGATTAAATAAATTCTTTCTTCAATTGGGTCACCCATCTTTTGATGCGTCCAGCACTCAATTCTTTTTGGTGATGGTCGTCCAAAACCAATCCCACAAACTCACCTTCTTTATTGGCGAGCGAGAAATAAAAATCGTAACCTTCAATGGGCCATGCCCCCACAACGCTTGATTTGTCAGGAAGGCGACAGTATAAAGTTCCAAGGCCATCGACAAAACTTTCAGGATATTCTTTTTGGTCGCCCAAGCCGAACAATGCCAATTTGCGTTCCGAAAAATCCATCTCCGATAAATGATCGATAAATTTTTCCCAGTCGTCCTGCATTTCGCCAATACCCCAGGCTGAGGTGCCAAAAATGAGGTTGCGGTACTTTTTCATATCCTCGATAGTAGCAGTGGCCAGGTTGTAAACGTCCACTTTTGTCCTGCCAAAAGCTTTCTTAATATTTTCGGCCGACTTCTCTGTCATGCCGTATGTTGATCCGTAAAATATTCCAATAGGTTCCATTTATAAGCTGTTTGATGTAATATTAAATCGCGGCAAAAATAATTGAATTGTTTGATTGGTAAACGTGCTACTATCTTTCCGTGTGTCCATAGGATTAGAAATCCAATACCCTCACTTTCACATCACAAATCTGAAAGAGCACCAAATACAATCCTTATTTCTTACTCCTCTCAATCTCACCCATTTCAACCAGTTTATTCATGAGGGCGTAAACAATGAGGCCCGAAACGGTTTTGATACCTAATTTTTTTGTGATATTTTTTCGGTGCGTCATTACTGTGTGGATGCTTAAAAACAACTCATCCGCAATTTGCTGGTTGGTCAGTCCGAGTGCTACTTTTTTCAGGATGGTCAATTCGCGGGCAGTCAGATTTTGCTGATCTTTTTCTGCTTCATTTTTTATTCCACGCTTACCGATTATTTTTCGCAAGGCTTCCAACAATTCAAACTTCCCTTCATTGGAGTTGAGAATATGAGAAAAACGACTACTTATGTTTAAAGGTGTGGTTTCATTTGTTAATCCGATCTGGACAATTCCATGCTCAGCATTCAGCGAATTAACCAATGACATCTGTATTTGTTGATCGATTTGGCAATTGACAATAACGAGATCGGGCTTAATCTCCTTTATTTTACCGGACAAGTTTTTTTCTGTTCCATCAAAAACTTCACGCAATACCAATCCGGGAAGTTCCGACAGCAGCTTCTCGATACCGGCACGCATCAAGTAAGTACTTTCCACCAAAACAACTGTTAAATGCGCAATCATTTTATTGTCCCCTGTTTTTTAATTCAAATTCCATCGCTTCTACTTTGGGAATTAAAATCATGTTTTCGATACGCGCATGTTCGTTTAAATCTTTTTCAAACATGAACAGTTCATCCAAAATATGAAAGCTGAGTTGATCGTTTGAGGGTGCCGGTAAATATTTGATAATGATATTTTTGAGATCAAACAATTTTTCTTCTACATTTTCATGTTCGGCTTCGTATTCAGTAATCGAATAGGCATTCATTTGTTGAAGAAGTGCATCGGAAACAAGCCCTGTCTTTATCGCTTCTTCCAATGTAATTGCGTAGGGATAAACTCTTTTTTCTTCGCGCTCAACATGGGCTGTCAATTCATTTTTGTATTCAGTAAAAAAATTCTGCGCCAGCAAATAAGACGCTTCGTTACTTTTGGCATTGACAGTCATTTTCCTTATTAAACCTTCAATTTCAGGTATTTTATCTTCGATGTAATACTGATGTGTTTTGAGCAGATAATCCACCAGCATACTTGCCGGGAAGCTTTGCAAATGCTGTTTAGGGAAATATTGACTGTCGTGAAAAGCATTTATGATGGTAATGAAAAAGCCAATATTGACTTGTTTCTCTTTGCAAACCGCTTCGATGGTTTTATCACCAAAACCAAGATGAATCCCAAAACGATTAATCACTGGTATCAGCATGTGATCGTGGTGAACCACATCGGCAAGTTTCATTTCTTTTGTAATGAGCATGATGTTGAAATATTGGAATGCAAAAATATGGAATATCCCGCTCGTCCAGATTTATTATCTGAACACTCAAACAAAAGATATTATGTCTTCAATTCCAAGGATTAAAAAACCAATGCCTTAACTTTCAGATTACAAATCTGAAAGAGCGTCTGTCCCTACTGATTATCCCAACAGCAAATCAATTTGTTTTTCTAAAGTTTCGTCATTATTAATTTGAGGCAATCCCGAATACTTTTCCACTTCACAAAGAGCAATCTCCAAATTAAATTCGCTTTGTTTCTGTGAGTATGCAAGCCCTTGTTTTAAGAGCCTGCCAGCAAGATATTCCTGTTCCGTTTGACCAGGAGTGGGAATAAAAATGGCCTTCTTTCCAAATACTGACAAATCCATGAGTGTTGAGTAGCCGGGACGACTGACAACTACTTTTGCAGATTGAATCAAACTTGCTAATTCTGCATCAGGCAAATGAGGAATAATTTTAATATTTTCGGTTTCGATTACTTCTGAATCTTCCGGCTTTCCTTGTAAGATGATGGTCTTTAAATCTGTTTGCAAAGCCTGTTTTGTCAGCATTTCTTCCAGCAAACTGCGTTGTGGTTCCGGACCGGAAATTAAAATAAGCAGGTCAGTTTTATCCGTTGATGGCTTGAATTTGAGATTTGAAAACCGACTCAAAGCTCCAATAAAATGGGTGTTTTCCAACGGAATTTTGCGAAGGTGAGACAACTCACCAGAAAGGTTTTCTTCTCCTGCAAGATCAGGAATCCAAAGTTCATTGTATTTCCGAATGTAGTTGTTTATTGTTTTTTTAATGACCGGATCAGCCAGTTTTTGCAATCCCGATGTTTGGATGTTTAATTGGTGGGTTATAAAAACAGAAGGGACTTTATCCGAATACATTTCGTAACGATTGTCAGAAATAATAGCATCGATATTTTTCTCTAAAATCAATTTTTGCAAAAGTGCATTTGATTGTTTTGCTTGCCTTAGCATCTCGGGCACGCTCATTAACATAGACAATGCCATGGAACCTTTTTCAGGATAGGCCGGTACAAAACCGGGGAATTTTACAAACTCCAATTCGGGAAATCGTTGTTGAAGAAATACCAAAGGCCGGTTATCCGCAGCAATAATTACGTTTGCCCCTTTGTCTTCAAGCATTTCAATCACGGGGACCATTCGTGTGGCATGGCCCAATCCCCAATCCAACGGACAAATAAATATGTTTTTCTTCTTCTTCAAATCCCGACAAAGTTAATTGATTAGATAAACTTCAGCAATTCGTTCAAAGGCATAATTAGAACTCCTTTTTTTTCAAGCTTGTTTATTGCTTTTGACTTCTTTTTCTTCGTTTCGCCTATAATAGCTTCCGGAATAATTAATACACGGTACCCTTGTTTTTTCGCCCCCATTGCCGTTTTTGAAACGCATTTTTCGGCCATAAGCCCAACAATAATAATTTCTTTGACTTTGTTAAAAGACAGAAATTCTACCAATTCATCAGATAAAAAAGCATCTGACTCACTTTTATAAAAAACATGATTGCCAACGATTTTCAATCTGCTATCCAAACTAGATATTGGTAGCGTGTCAACAGTAGTTCCTTTAAACGAAAGCGTAAGCACACGATGTACTTGTTTAATGTAGATAATCTTGTCAGGATTTGAGTTTTCAATAACGGAATTTATAGTTCGTATTAATTCTGTAGTAGAATTTGTATCAAATACACCCCTTGTATAATCCTCTTGAACATCAATAATAAGCACATACTTTTCATTGATTTGCTTATTGTTTTGGGAAAAGCTGCTACTGCATAATGAGACAAGCAATCCCATCAAAAAAATACCTCTAAAGGTCGTTTCCATTTTATAGCTGTTTTAAGTTTAAATCACAATGTAATAGTCTCATACCAAATAAACGACAATTTGCTTTTGGGTATTCTTAATAATCTTTAAATCTAAAAGAAGTAAATCCTTATTTTCGCCTCATGGTCGATGAACTATTATACCAGATTGCTTTGACCCTTATTCCGGGAGTGGGAGATGTAAATGGCAAAAAACTGGTTGCTTATTGTGGTGGTGTCGAGGCTGTTTTTAAAGAGAAAAAAGCTGCACTGATGAAAATTCCGGGGATTGGATTGTTTACTGTTAATAAAATCCAAAACCAAAACACATTTAAAAGGGCTGAACAGGAAATACGCTTTATTGAAAAGTTTAAAATCAGATCACTTTTTTATACCAATCCCGATTACCCTGCCCGTCTGCTGAATTGTGAAGATGGTCCGTTGATGTTGTATTATAAAGGAAATGCAGAGCTAAACGCAAAGCGTGTTGTCTCCGTTGTTGGCACGCGCAGGGCCACGAATTATGGACGGAATATTTGCGAGAAAATCATTACAGATCTCAAAGCCAAAGACATATTGCTAGTAAGTGGATTAGCCTATGGAATCGACAGTTGTGCGCACCGAAAATCATTGGATTGCGAGCTGGAAACGATTGGTGTATTGGCTCATGGCCTCGATAGAATCTACCCCCCACAGAACCGGAAACTTGCCGAACGCATGTTAGAACAAGGCGGCCTATTAACAGAGTTTCTTTCACAATCAAAACCTGACAGGGAAAACTTCCCAAAGCGCAACCGCATTGTTGCCGGAATGAGTGATGCAGTGGTAGTAATTGAATCTGATAAAAGAGGTGGCGCAATGATTACTGCAGGATTGGGCAATTCTTATAACAGGGATGTTTTTGCCATTCCCGGTAAAGTGGGTGATGATAGTTCCAGAGGCTGTAACTTGCTTATCAGAACCAACCGGGCCGCATTGGCAGAAACCGGAAACGACATTGCCTACATCATGGGCTGGGACGACAAACCCATCATTTCAGGAAAACAGACAAAGCTGTTTGTCGATTTCTCAGAAGATGAAAAAAACATCATGGAAACAATCCGCGAAGCTGGTGAAATTCCAATCGACCAATTGGTAATTAAAACAGGGATGACAACTTCAAAAGTGGCTGCTGCCTTACTGAATCTTGAATTTGAAGGGATTGTTCAGTGCCTTCCGGGCAAACTGTATAAAGGAAATTTCTAATAATAATTTTACTCGCGATTGTTAAACAACTGAAGGGCACGGTATATAAGGGCTATAGAAATCAGCACAAATCCAATTACCGTAATAATCAGAAGCCGGATATCGCTTGTGATAAAACTAAAATAAAACAAGCCATGTAAAAAAGTAGCCAGAAAAATACCGGTTGAATGATCAATCAGCCCATTTTTCCTCAATTTTCCCATACCGGTAAAAAATCCCAACACTATTGAAAAGACAATAGTGGCAAAAGGATAAAGGAACAGAAAAGTAATTGGACTATTAATAGAAGTGCCTACAATTCCATATGCAAACAAAAAGGTTGCAACCGTAGAAAATCCTAAGCCAATAGCAATACTGTAAATAATACCTTCAATGGGTCCTTTAAACGCTGGTAGTTTATAGCTGACCATTCTCAAAGGAATAAATTTTGCCAATTCGGAACTGAAAGCAATACCAACAAATACAAAAAATGCCATTCGGCGCATATTGCGCAAATTCCCATGCCACCGCATTTCAACCAAATAATCTGCCAGCAACATCAACAATACTGCTACCATTCCAAATAAAATACCGTTGCGAATGTTTGTCAGACTCGTCATTGCAAGTTTATTTTTCAAAAAAACAATACCAATAATAAGAAGTACCGGTGAAACTGCCAAAGAAGAATATTGTAAGATGGACATATTGAAATTTGATTTGATTAAAATTTGCCCAAATATAGCAATTGTTTGTACTTTTAACCTTTGTTAATAAAAAAAAATGGAAAATAATTACTCATGAAAAAAATAAGTATTCAAAAAATGAGCCCGGAGGAATTGAAAATCAAGGGAGTCTCTTCCTGGCCAATTTGGACCAAAGAAGTCTCCCGTTTCGACTGGACTTATGCAGGTAAAGAAGAGTGTTACATTATTGAAGGTGAATTTTTCGTAGAAACCGATGAAGGAACTGTTCAAATAAAACCGGGTGATTTTGTAATATTTTCGGATGGGCTAAAGTGTAGCTGGGATATTAAATCGCCGGTAAAAAAATATTATAATTTTCCATAATGGAAAAAGCAAAGGGAAGGATCATCCGATCGACAGGAAGCTGGTATACTGTATTATCTGATTCGGGGAAGCATTTTGAATGTAAACTCAAAGGGCGGTTCCGGACAAAAGGAATTCGGACAACAAATCCGGTTGCTGTTGGAGATGTTGTTGATTTCCAGATTGAACCCAACAGCACTACAGGGGTCATTGATAATATCCACAAACGAAACAACTACATCATCCGCAAAGCGACAAAACTTTCGAAATCGACACATATTATTGCTGCCAATATCGATCAGGCCGTGCTTGTTGTTTCCTTAATAAAACCCAGAACTTCAACTGGATTTATCGATCGTTTTCTGGCAACTGCCGAAGCCTACCACATTCCATCAATTATCGTCTTTAATAAAAACGATTTATATGAAGGGGAGCTTCGTCAGCAATTGACTTATTTCAAAAATACTTATGAACAAGCTGGTTACCAATGCCTGCTGACTTCAGTACCCGAAAAATACAATCTTGACCTGCTTAAGAGTATCCTCAAAGACAAGGAAAGTTTGCTGGCCGGACATTCGGGTGTTGGAAAATCAGCGCTAATCAATGCCATCGACAAAAGCCTGAATTTGAAAACAGGCCGTATTTCGGCTTATCATAACAAAGGTACGCACACCACTACTTTTGCCGAAATGCACCCACTATCGTTTGGGGGCTTTATTGTTGACACGCCCGGAATCAAAGAATTTGGACTGGTTGAATTTGAAAAAGCGGAACTGGGGCAACGTTATCCTGAAATCAGGGAACGAATGCACAATTGCCGTTTCAACAATTGTTTGCATCTCGACGAACCGGGCTGTGCTGTAATTGAGGCTGTCGAAAAAGGGGAAATTGCAGCCTTCAGATACTCCAATTATTTGAATATGTTGCAGGGATTGAATGCTTAATTTATTCTTAATGTATATTTTTACCAAATTAATTTTATACGGGGAGTATTATTCCCATGCAAAAACGAAAAAATGATTGCACGAAACCTGATAAGCACCTGGCTGCTGCCCCTTAAAACGTCTGATACCGGAGAAGATGCACTTAAGCGCATGGATGAATACAAACTTGCACACCTTCCAATTGTAAATAATGAAAACTTTCTCGGCCTCATTTCCGAACAAGATGTAATTGATTACAACAATGTAAACGAAGCACTTGGCAATCATCAGCTCACGCTGAAGAACCCCTATATTACTGAGCACCAATATATTTTTGATGCATTAAAACTTGCGTACGAATTCAAACTCAGTGTTATTCCCGTAGTAGATGCGCATGAACAATTTTTAGGCTGCATTACTTTACAAAGTTTATTGAGCAAACTTGCCGAAACACTTTCCGTAGATTCTCCCGGCGCATTTGTTATTCTCGAAATGAGCGAAAACGACTATAGCCTTACCGAAATTGCCAACATTGTGGAATCGAACAACAGCAAAGTCTTGAGCACCTTCCTTAATACGTACAACAACTCCACTCTGATCGAAGTCGTACTTAAACTCAATACCATCGAAATCGGGCCCATTTTGCAAACATTCGATCGTTTTGGCTATTCCATCAAAGCTTCCTTTGGTAACGATGAAAATGAAGAAGACCTGAAAGAAAGATTTGATTCGTTAATGAATTACCTGAATATTTAATCATGCGCTTTTTCTGCCTGCTTTTTTTTCTTTTTGCAGCTGGTGTTCAGGCGCAAACCAATAAAAATATCACACAAGCGGACAGCACCTCAAATACACAAAACGACAGTATTGTTGTTGTTGTTGGAAATATTTCTATTGAAGGAAATAAAATAACCAAAGACCATATTATTTTTCGCGAATTGGAATTTATTTCCGGCGAGCAGCTAAACCTGACAGATCTAAAGGGCAGAATAAAACGGAGTCAGCAAAACCTGATGAACAGGTCACTTTTTAATTTTGTTACCATCACAACAAAAAAAAACAATGGCAATCTGGATATTTATTTACAGGTAATTGAGCGGTGGTATATTTGGCCTATTCCTGTCTTTTCGTTTGCCGACAGAAATATAAATGCCTGGTTAGATTCGAAAGATTTCGGCAGGTTAAATTATGGATTGGATATTCGGGTTGAAAATTTCAGGGGCAGAATGGAGCGCCTTAATTTTATAATTCAAGGGGGCTACGATAAAAAATTTGAAGTGAAATGGACAATTCCCTATCTAACAAAAAATCAGATTTTTGGAATGGGAACCTCGGCAGGCGTACAACTAAACAGACTGTATGCTTACGCTACCGAAAATAACAAACTCGTCTATTTTGATGCCGGTAGTGAGTACGCTGCACAACAGTATTTTGGCCAGCTTGATTTTACTTTCAGACCGAAGTTCAATTTTCTGCACACAGCTTCCATTTCCTATAATTACGCACATTTTAACGATTCGCTTTTGGAGCTAAACCCTAATTTTACTTATGGAGATACAATTTACAATTACTTTAAAATTGCTTATAGATATAAACACGATTTTCGCGATTATGCGCCCTACCCTTTAAATGGTTATTATTTTGATGTCGGAATAGAAAAAACCGGATTGGGAATATTAAGTAAAGACGTGAACCTTTGGACCTTTCGCTTTGTTTTCGATCAATACATTCATATTCATAAGCGCTGGTATTTTGCTTACAACCTTTCGGTAATGTACAGCAACGATGGTTTTCAGCCCTATTTTTTAACTACCGGTTTTGGTTTCAACAGTATGAATATCAGGGGTTATGAATTATACGCTATCGATGGGCAACGTCTTGGTGTTATAAAATCGAATTTCAAATTTGAGATTATTCCCCGGAGGGTGCACAATATTTCATGGATAAAAACAGAAAAGTTCAGCAAGGTTTTTTATGCGCTGTATGCCAATTTGTTTTTTGATATGGGTTATGCCAACGATAAATTGTATTACAAAAACAATCCGCTCACCAACCAGTTACTTTTTGGAACCGGGCTGGGCATTGATTTTATTACCTATTATGACCTGGTGTTTCGTTTCGAGTTTTCTGTCAACAAACAAGGCGAGACAGGTTTCAGAATAGGCCTGATTGCACCCATTTAATGGCTTCTCTTTTATTTAAAAACCCGTTAAAAAAAGTTAAGAATTGCTGCCTTTGCCCGATTGAGCAGAACAATGTAATTGCAGCACGGTTTTTTACTTTAGATTTGCTGATCAATACATTGCTATTATGAAAGTTGCAATATTTGGAAAAGAATTTATTCCTGAACACCGCGCGTATCTTCAATTGTTGATTGACGAACTTGTTGCCAATCAGATTTCGCTATTGATTTACAGGCCCTATTTTGAAAAAATGGCAATCACGGTAAAACTGCCTGAGCAGTTACAGTTTTTTACTTCACATGCAGATTTAGTAAAACACACCGACATGCTCTTTTCGATAGGCGGAGATGGAACACTTTTAGATACGATTCCTTTTGTTCGCGATTCGGGTATTCCTATTCTTGGGATTAATCTGGGTCGCCTCGGATTTTTATCAGGCATCTCGAAAAACGAAATCAAACAAGCTGTTTCCAGCATCACTAAAAAGGAATATACAATCAATAAAAGAGCTTTATTGACCCTCAAAAAACCAGAAGGGATTTTTGGGGATTTAAATTATGGATTAAACGACCTGACAATCTACCGAAACAATACAACTTCACTAATCGTGGTACATGTTTATGTTGACGGTGTTTTCCTAAATTCTTATTGGGGAGACGGACTGATTGTCTCGACACCGACAGGTTCAACTGCCTACTCGCTAAGTGTTGGCGGACCTATTCTCACCCCCGGATCCCAAAATTTTGTAATTGCGCCAATTGCATCACACAATTTAACGGTACGACCCATCGTTATTCAGGACAGTAGCGAAATCAATATCCGTATTGAGGGGAGAGAAGAAAAGTATTTATTAACACTCGATTCGCGCCATTCTGCTATTAACAAAGAAGATGAGTTGATCGTAAAACGATGCAATTTTAGCGTGAATCTTGTACAAATGAACAACAAAGATTTCTTCTCAACCATCAGAGATAAGTTACTGTGGGGAGTTGATAACAGGAATTGATTAATCGAGGTTCTTAACTCACAAAAAAGTAATACTTTTGCCGCGCTAAAACGGGAAGTAAAACCGAAAAGGAAATATGGAAATTAAGTATATAAAAATCGGGATTGCCAGTTTTGTTCTGATAATATTTTCATTAAACTTGAATGCACAGAAAACCATTGAGCTCGGCCTCTTTGGAGGTGGCTCCTATTATGTGGGAGAAATGAATCCGGCAATACCTTTTGTAAATACCCAACTGGCTTTTGGTGCACTTGCCCGCTACAACATTAACGACCGCACCGCCATTAAGCTATCCTATTCGCGGGGCTCAATTAAAGGAGAGGATTCGCAACCGGGGCGCATTGTTCCGCAAGATTATAGTTTCTCATCTGTTGTTAACGATATTTCGCTGGTAGGCGAATTCAACTGGTGGGATTACTTTACCGGAAGTAAAAGAAGTTATTTTACACCTTACCTTTTTGCAGGCTTAGCGTATTATATTTCAGACCTGGAAAGCGGAATCGCTATCCCTTTCGGATTTGGTTTTAAGTACAGTATTTCCGAACGCTTTGGTTTAGGTTTTGAGTGGGGAATGAGAAAAACCTTTTCTGATTATATTGACGGTGTCAATGCTTCTGATTACCAGAGCGGGTTAAATACCCAGGGCAACGACAAAACTTCAACCTGGGACTGGTATAACTTTACAGGCATTACCCTGACCTATAAGTTTAACCTGCTGAATAAAACCAAGTGTAATAATAAAGGGTTTTAATTGAGAATGAGCATTTTGGTTTTTATTTGAGATTTATAATTTGTATTTTAGAGTTTAATTTAGAAACAGTTTTTAAATATTTTTGTGAAAATTCAATTTATAACAACGAAGTTTTAACATTAAAAGTAGATGAGTTTCAAAGACAAAATCAATGTAGAAAAGCTTCCGAAGCATATTGCCATAATTATGGATGGCAATGGGCGTTGGGCTGAGAAACATGGATACGATCGTGTTTTTGGACATTATCAAGGGGTCGAATCTGTTCGCGAAATTACTGAGGCTGCAGCAGAAATAGGTATTAAATACCTTACACTTTATACTTTCTCGGCAGAAAACTGGAATCGCCCAAAAACAGAAGTAGACGCACTAATGACCCTTTTTGTTGAAACCATCGAAAAGGAAATCGTTACACTCAACAAGAACAATATCAGTTTAAATGCCATTGGCGATATTAAAAGTATGCCCGAGGTAAACTACAACAAACTCAAAGAGGCAATTGATCGCACCTCGCACAACAAAAGAATGACATTGACCCTTGCCTTAAGTTACAGCTCAAGAAATGAAATTGTAGAGGCCGTTCGGGAAATAATTAAAACCAATAAGCACAACAGTGCAAATGAAATAACCGAGGAAGTATTTTCTAGTTATTTAAATACAGCAAACCTGCCCGATCCGGAATTGCTCATCAGGACAAGCGGAGAGTTGAGAATCAGCAATTTTCTTTTGTGGCAAATTGCATATGCAGAATTATATTTTACTGAAAAATTATGGCCCGAATTCAAAAAAGAAGAATTCTATAAAGCCATCGTGGATTTTCAGGAGAGGGAAAGAAGGTTTGGGTTAACCAGTGAGCAAATTAAAAGATAGTTAGTTCCGATGAGAGGAAAAGTAGGAAGAAGCGTTTTGGTTTTGGTTTTGTTGCTCATTGCATTCCTGGTAATACCGGGTTTTATACAAGCACAAATTGATGTCGGCAGCGATTTATCGAAAATCGATTATGAACACCCAACAGAATACATCATTGGAGGCATTGAAGTACACGGAGTTGAGTTCGTTGATAAGAATGTAATCATTATGCTTTCCGGCCTCGAAATCGGAAAGAAAATCAAAGTTCCGGGCGACGAAATTTCAGGTGCTATTCGCTTATTATGGGAACAGGGTCTCTTCGATAACATCAGTATTACAGCTTCAAAATTTGTTGGAAACAGTGTATTTATAAATCTGAACCTGAAAGAAAGACCCCGGCTCTCCAGGTTTTCATTTACCGGTATTAAAAAATCTGCTGCCGACGATATTCGCGACATTATCAATCTATCGAGAGGCGATGTGGTTAATGATCACCTGATGACCAGAACAAGCAATATCATTAAAAAACATTATGCCGAAAAAGGATACCTGAATACAGTTGTTACCATTGATGAAAAGCCCGATAAGACACATGAAAATTTTGAGGAACTCGTCATCAATATCAAGAAAAATAAAAAGGTAAAAATTGAATATATCGATATTATTGGTAATACCGAATTGAGCGATGAGGCAGTAAAAGGAGCCATGAAGGAAACCAAACAGAAAGGTTATTTCAATCCATTGAAACCTTTGGGGCCACTGGTAATTGACCTGACTGTGGATGCTGTTACCTTTAAATATAAAAAATTCAGGGACGACTTTTTAAACTATTGGACTGATAATTACAAGCTGAAAATATTTAAAGGCTCAAAATTTATTGAACAGAATTACAAAGACGATCTGAACCTTATTATTGCAAAATACAACAAAAAGGGGTACCGCGATGCCCATATTGTTTCCGATTCTGTTTTCGATATCACCAAATCAACCATCGGTATTCATATTAATATCGAAGAAGGCAACAAATACTATTACCGAAACATAACCTGGGTGGGCAATACCATTTATACTTCTGCTTTTTTAAGTACTGTATTGGGAATTAAAAAAGGTGATGTTTATAACAAAGAACTCATCGAAACCAATATTCAATACAACCCTACAGGCCTTGATATTAGTTCGCTTTATATGGACAATGGCTACCTGTTTTTTAGTGCCAATCCTATCGAGGTTTATGTTGATAATGATTCCATCGATATGGAAATCAGGATATTTGAAGGCAAGCAGGCACGCATCGACAAAGTAACGGTAAAAGGAAATACAAAAACCAACGACCATGTAGTTATCAGGGAGTTACGAACAAAGCCAGGCCAATTATTTAGCCGTAGCGACATTATTCGTACACAACGCGAATTGGCCAACTTACGTTATTTCGATGCCCAGACCATTACCCCAAATGTAAGCCCCAACCCATCCGAAGGCACAGTGGATATTGAGTGGGGTGTTGAAGAAACATCGGCCGACCAAATTGAACTGTCGGGAGGATGGGGCTACGGCAGAATAATGGGAACCCTGGGATTAAGCTTTAACAATTTCTCAATCAAGAATGTTTTCAAGAAAGATGCCTGGAGGCCGGTACCTTCAGGAGATGGACAAAAGCTGTCGTTGCGCTTTCAAACCTACGGTGTGGGTTATATGAATTGGAGTATTTCGTTCACCGAACCCTGGCTGGGTGGTAAAAAACCAAATGCACTATCTGTTTCCTATTTCCATTCTATTTACTCAAATGGAAGACCAAAATCCGACACCCTGAGAAGCTCGTTTTCTACGGATGGTATTACTGTTGGCCTTGGTAAAAGATTGCAATGGCCCGATGACTTCTTTACTTTATATCAAGGCATTAACCTCCAACTTTACAACCTGAAAAACTATGCCAATATTTTCCCGGTAGGTTCCGGAACCGGCCGATTTAATAACATTAACTACAATGTTATTTTGGGCAGATCGTCTGTTGACCAACCCATGTACCCACGCCGTGGCTCCGATATTTCTATTGACGGTGAATTTACGCTTCCTTATTCCTTGCTTAACAATAAGGATTATTCAAACCCCGAGATGACTGCTGATGAAAAGTATAAATGGATTGAGTATTACAAAATCAAAATCAAAGCTTTTTGGTATGTTGAAGTGGTAGAAAAACTGGTGTTTACTGCCCGTCTGCGTTACGGATACCTCGGGCATTATAATGCCACTTTAGGAACAACACCTTTCGAACGTTTCTTCCTTGGTGGAGACGGTATGTCGGGCTACAATAATTTTGACGGGCGGGAAATTATCGGTATGCGTGGTTATACTAACGAGTCAATTGTTGCTTATTATCGAATACCCGAAGCCAATGCTACTGTAGCATTTGGAGGTACTATTTATACACGAAACACCCTGGAATTGCGTTACCCCTTATCGCTTAATCCAAGTTCAATTATTTATGGTCTGGCTTTTGTCGAAGCAGGCAACACCTGGCAGGGCTCGCAAAAATTCGACCCCTTTAATTTATACCGATCGGCAGGTTTGGGTATCAGGGTGTTTTTACCGATGTTTGGCATGTTAGGTCTTGATTGGGCTTATGGATTTGATGATATTCCTAATAATCCTTCTGCCAATGGAAGTCATTTCCATTTTTCTCTGAATCAATCATTGGATTAACAGAAAAACTCCGGCAAGATATTTGAATATATTTGCCCACACAATAAATTATACTTATGAAAAAAATAATGAGAATTGGTTTAAGTACAATCGTTCTTGTGCTTACACTCACAGTGGCACCAACAGTTTATGGTCAAAAGTATGCTTATGTTGATACCGAATACATCCTTGACAATATTCCTGAGTTTTTGGATGCACAAGAAGAACTGAATAGTATATCGGCGAAGTGGCAAACAGAAATCGAAACTGTATATGCCGAGGTTGAAGAAATGTATAAAAAATACCAGGCTGAAGCGGTTTTATTGCCCGATGATGTGAAACGAAAACGCGAGGATGCCATTGTCTTAAAAGAAAAAAATGTTAAAGAATTACAGCGCAAATATTTTGGACCCGATGGCGAGTTGTTCAAAAAAAGACAGGAATTGATTCAGCCAATTCAGGAGAAAGTATTTAATGCAATTGAAACCATTGCAACCACCAGAAACTTCGCCTTTGTATTTGACAAAGCCGGAGGAATGACCCTATTGTATGGCAACCCAAAATTTGACATTAGCGATGAAGTGCTTGACGAAGTGGGCAATGTAATGCAAACCGTGAAGCTGGAAAACCGTAAAAGAAGTAATTAATTTGAATTGCTGGGTGGTCGGACGACTTTCTTCCAAAACGAAATTGTTGTCTGACCACTTTCACCCCCTCGCCCCTTTTCGCCCATTCGCTCCCTCGCCCCCTCGCCCCCTCGCCCATTCGCCCTTTCACCCCCTCACCCCCTCGCCCCC
>QMPA01000052.1 GCA_003650365.1 Bacteroidota bacterium
AATAAAGACTTTGCCAAATCCCAAGATTGAGTTGGTGATTACTTACAGGAATAGTAATTGAAGGGCCAAATACTGCCGATTTAAAATGTGCTGGCATGTCATCAGCACCTTCCATGGTATGTTTATAAAAGGGCGCATTTTCTGGAGCCACCCTTTCTAATAATGCATCTAAGTCTGTTTGCACATCCGGGTCGGCATTTTCATTAAGCATCAAAGCAGCCGAAGTATGTTTAACAAAAACATTGATCAATCCGGTTTCAGGAAGAGGGCCAATTGCATCGATTACAATATGGTCTATTTTATGAAAGCCTTTCCGCAGAGCCGGAAGCACTATTTCTTTTTGCTTTATCATAGTCGCTAAAATAAAAAAAGCCCTGCAATTGCAGGGCTTTTTTATTGTCGAAAACAAATTCTTCTATTTTTTCAAACCAACAAGCTGCTCGAGCATATCTGTTGTGATTGATTTTGGTCTTTCCAAAGGATAACCTAATGCACGGTCCCAAATAATATTCGAGAGCACACCCAATGCGCGTCCAATTGAGAACAGCACTGTATAGAAATCGTACTGTGTAAGTCCATAATGCCACTGAATAACACCTGAATGTGCATCCACATTAGGCCATGGATTTTTCGCTTTTCCTTGTTCGAGTAAAATATCAGGAACTACATCAAAAAGTATGTTCACGTATTCAAACAAAGGATCTTCAGGCATATGCTTTAAGCAGAACTCACGTTGAATCTGGTAACGTGGGTCTGTTTTACGCAGTACTGCATGACCAAATCCCGGAATAACCTGTCCGCTATTAAGGGTTTTCAAAACAAACTCTTTCATCTCTTCATGAGTAGGTACTCTGTCGCCCATTTTAGTTCTCAATTCCTGAATCCAACGCAGTACTTCCTGGTTGGCTAATCCATGTAAAGGACCTGCCAAACCATTAATCATTCCTGATGTTGCATAATAAACATCCGACAGGGAACTGGCAATCAAGTGGCCTGTATGGGCACTTACATTTCCACCTTCATGATCTGCATGAACAATAAAATACATCCTTGCAACATCATCGTAAGGCTTGTCTTTTCCTAACATATAGGCAAAGTTTCCTCCAAAGTCAAGGGTAGGATCCTGATAACCACTTTTTTCCTTATTGTAAAGCTTGTTGTAAATATAAGCACCAATAACAGGAAGTTTTGAAACGAGGTTCATGGCATCCTCATAAGTTGGGTCCCAATAGTCCAGTTTGCTCATTCCGCGCTGGTACTTCAAGTTGAACATCGACTCCCTTTGCATCGACATAACCGCAGCCGAAAGGATAACCATCGGATGACTGTGATTGGGGAATGCATCAATAACTTCATAAACATACTTAGGCAACTGACGTCTGTTGATACTGTCATAAATTACATCTGCAACTTCACTTTCAGTTGGAATATCACCGGTAAGCAATAGATAATACAGACCCTCAACATATGGCATTTCAGAACCTTGTGGTTTGGGCAACTTTTTAAATACTTCAGGCAATGTAAAACCCCTGTATCTGATACCTTCGTAAGGATCCAAATAGGAAATATCTGTAATGAGGCTTTTGATACCACGCATTCCTCCAATGGCCTGTTGGACAGTAACTTCGCTAATTACATGATCTCCATAATCTTTCAGCAGTCTTTTCACCCGCGGACGGTGGGCTTCAATTTTTTCGAATAATTTATCTTTTAATCCACTCATAACTTGTGCTTTATAAATTTATTTAATTTATTTTGAAATTTCTTATCGGGTACAAAGAAGAAACCTTTTGTTTTAAATAATTTCCCTGTTTTAAATTTTCTCTTTATCACCTAAAATTACCTGATATATCTAAGTTGGCTACATATCTTATTTTAGGATGTGCAAAGATAGTAATTTTCGACTATCATATTATATGATTTCTTGCATGTTAGCTTATTTAGAACGTATTTAGAATGACTTGAAAATTGCACGTTTGACCCAGATCAACCGCAGTCTAAGACTTTGATCGGCATATGTAGCTGTCAGGAGAATAAACTTCTCCATTTACCGACTAAATTCCACCATTCACCGATTAGCTATTTACGAGCCTTAGCAGACGCAATATATTTGCCGTATCAAACAGAAAAATGAAAACTAATAATAAATATTTGTAAAATGGAAAATGGAAAAAGATTATATCGCTCAAATTCAGTAAAAGTAATTGGAGGTGTATGTGGTGGACTTGCCGATTATCTGAGCATTGATGTCGTCCTGCTGCGGGTTGCTTTTGTCTTGTTATTTCTTTTTGGAGGAAGTGGCGTTTTGGTGTACGTAATCATGTGGATTGCGATACCGGCACAACGCGGGAATTTTGATAGCTACGAAGACCTTTCTGAAAAAAAAAGTCCTGATGAAAGTAGTCCCAGAACCAGTAGTAACAAGAACGCGAACAGTAGTATGATTGCCGGAATAATACTTATTGTAGTTGGTTTTCTCTTTCTCGCCGACCGACTTATTCCTTACTCTCACATCATCGACCTGTGGCCATTAATTCTTGTAGGGTTTGGTGTACTGCTTATTAAACCGGAAATATTAAGGAGCAATAATAATGTTGAACCTTCAAACAAGCAAGAGTAAAAAATACAATGCGTTTTTCAATCAAATAAAATACAATTGTCATGAAATACAGAAACATATTTTGGGGAGTAATCTTGATTTTGATCGGGATACTTTTCACCTTGGAAAATTTAAACGTCATCAATTTTAACGTAAGAGAACTATGGCGTTTGTGGCCGGTAGTACTTGTCTTGTGGGGTATCTCAATAATCCCGGTCGATAAATGGATAAGGCTTGGCCTGGTACTGCTTGTACTTGCCGGCTCGGTGTTCTTTATGCTTGATCGAACTGTAGAATGGGGAAGCGATCGTACCTACAATGTGGAATTGCCTGAAATTGAAGATGTAACAAACTATCAGGATTTTGATATTACGAATGAAGACAGTACTGAATTTGCCACTTTAAATATGGAGGCTGCTGCTGGTGCTTTTAATCTTCGCGACACAACAACTTCCTTGCTTCATTTTACCCAAACCGAAAGTGGTTTTCAATACAAATACATTGTGAAGAAAACCGATGATAGGGTCAAAATTAATATCGAAACATCGGAAGGCCATGTGGGCTTCAACAATAAATCAAACAATAAAGTCCACATAAAACTGAATGAGCACCCCTTGTGGATTATCAACCTGGAAGCAGGTGCTGCCGCTGTAAAATTTGATTTAACACCATTTAAAATTAAGAAACTAAATGTAGAAACTGGTGCTGCTTCAGTAAAGCTAAAGATGGGAGATAAGTATCCTGAAACACGCGTTAATATTGAGGCTGGAGCTTCAGAAATAGTTCTTGAAATCCCAAAAGAATCAGGATGTGAACTGGAAGTTAGTGCGGTGTTCTCAGGTAAAAAACTTGATGGTTTTGAAAAAATTGACCACGGACATTATCAAACATCAAACTTCAATACGGCTGCAAACAAAGTGTATTTGGAAATAAATGCGGCAGTATCAAGCTATAAAATAATCAGGTACTAAACCCACAAAAAAGACTTGCTATTTATTAGCCCGGTGAATGATTCCATTGCTGTGGGATATACGCCGGGTTTTTTTCAGGCTCTCCAAATTGTTATTCGTCGACGCTTTTGAGTCGCTTATCGATAACTATTTTTGTTCTTCTGTTAAAAGCACTTTTTAATTACCTTGCGCGTTCTTTTTTACCGTCCGAAATTAAGAATCGCATGTACAAATCATTTGTTCTATTCTTCGCAGCATTGCTGTTTTTAACGACAGGAATTAATGCGCAACAAGCAGCCGTACGAGGCTTCGTTTATGAAGAAGAAAGTGGGGAACCGGCTATTTTTTCCAATGTTTTTCTTCAGGGGACAACCTATGGCTCCTCGACAGATATTAACGGTTTCTTTATTATCTCCAAAGTACCACCTGGAGATTACACACTCACCGTTACTTATATTGGCTTTGACACAATTCAAAAGGAAATTAGTCTACAGGAGGACCGAATTCTCGACCACAAACTATTTCTAAAAAAATCGGCTTTTGAACTCGAGACAGTTACAGTAAGTGCCGAGCGTGCTGCAGCCAGAACAGAAACAAGAACCTCAGTAACCCAGGTGTCGGCCAAAGGAATCAAGCAAATTCCTTCCATCGGTGGACAGGCCGATTTTGCACAATATTTACAAGTTGTACCCGGAATCATTTTTACCGGCGACCAGGGTGGCCAATTTTATGTTAGGGGGGGAACGCCCATTCAAAACAAAGTCATTCTTGATGGTATGACCATTTATAACCCCTTCCACTCCATCGGTCTTTTTTCTGTTTTCGAGACCGACCTGATAAGCAATGCCGATGTTTATACCGGCGGATTTAATGCCGAATATGGTGGAAGGATTTCGTCAGTAATGGACATTAGTTATAAAGATGGGAATAGAAGAAGGGTTTCCGGTTCGGTTGGTGCTTCAACGTTTGGTATGCGAGCTGTACTCGAAGTACCCATCGTTAAACAAAAATCTCCCGAAAAAGGGAGCTCTTCCTTAATCTTATCTTTTAAAAATTCTTACCTCGCCGAAAGTTCGAAAGTGTTTTACAAATACATCGACGAAGATGGACTTCCTTTTAATTTCATGGATATTTATGGGAAAATATCAATCAATGCTGCCAATGGTAGTAAAGTCAGTTTTTTTGGATTTAACTTTACTGATGATGTAAACAACTACAAAGCCATTTCCGATTTTGGTTGGAGATCGTTTGGAGGCGGACTTAATTTTGTAATTATTCCGGGAAAATCACCCGTACTGGTCGAAGGCCTGTTTGCTTACTCGCAATACAACAGTGGAATAAATTCCACTTCGCTTAATGACCGATCGAGTATGATTGGTGGCTTTACTGGAAAACTTGACTTCTCCTATTTTTTTGGTAAAAACAAATTACAATATGGTATCGAAATTGAAGGATACAAGACTGATTACCGTTTTACCAATTTTCTGGGAAAGAGTATCAAACAAATTGAAAACACAACACAATTAGGCCTTTATATTAAGTACAAAGCTGTATTCGGCAAGTTTATCATCGAACCCGGATTTAGGGCACAATGGTATGCTTCCCTATCCGAAGTTTCCCCAGAGCCACGGATTGGTATTAAATTTAATGCCGGCGAAAGTTTCAGATTAAAGTTTGCTGCAGGTATGTATTCTCAGAATTTAATTGCAGCCACTTCCGACAGAGACGTTGTGAACCTTTTTTACGGCTTCCTTTCAGGACCTGAAAATTTGCCCAGAACTTTTGATGGTGAAGCTGTATCAAGCAGGTTGCAAAAATCAAATCATATCATTCTTGGTGCCGAATTCGATATTGGCCGTTTCGTTAGCCTCAATGTCGAAGGCTATTATAAAAATTTTCCGCAGCTTACCAATATCAACCGTTTTAAAATTTACAACGATGGTGATGCCCCACAAGACGCTACTGACCTACAAACCAAAGACTTTATTATTGAACGGGGAAATGCCTATGGCATCGATTTATCAATGAAATACGATTATAAGAAAATCTATGTCTGGTTTGTTTATTCGCTGGGATTTGTGAACCGGGAATACGAAACTGTTGATGGACAAATGGTAAGTTACACCCCCCATTACGACAGACGACATAACGTAAATGTAGTATTGTCATATGTCACCGGGCCTAAGAAACAATGGGAATTTAGCGCACGTTGGAACTTTGGTAGCGGTTTCCCTTTTACACAGGTACAGGGTTTTTATGAATACTTGCTATTCCCCGGTGGAGTAAACACTGATTACCTGATAGAAAATGGTAATCTTGGAATTATTTATGGAGAATTATTTGGTGGGCGTTTACCTACTTATCACCGTTTGGATGTTGATATGAAAAGAAATTTCTATTTCAGTGCCCGCACCAAGCTTGTCGTCGACTTAAGCATCACCAACCTCTACAATCGTGAAAATGTTTTCTATGTGGACTTGATTACCAGCGAAGTGGTGTACCAATTGCCATTTATGCCCAGCCTGGGTCTGAACTTTTATTTTTAGAAAAAGATTGTAGTCCTAGCTATCCCCTTTCCAAACAATAATAATTCACCAATGAAAACAATCCAGAATATTGTAAAAACCATTGCCACAGCAATCTCAACCTTAATCTCAACCTTAACCTCAACCTTAATCTTAACCTCAACCTTAGCCGTAATCCTAATCACCCAATCATGTCAACAAAAAAATAACATTAAAATGAATCCTCCAATTGCAAAAAAAATAGCTGTCGAATTCAGCGAACACGGGAATACCCGCATCGATAATTATTACTGGCTCAACCAAAGGGAAGATCCCGAAGTCATCGATTATTTGATAGCAGAAAACAAATACACCAAAGAAGTATTGCAGCCCACCGAAGCTTTGCAAAAGAAGATTTTCGATGAAATAGTCGGACGTATTAAGCAAACGGATATGTCTGTTCCCTACTAGGTAAACGGCTATGAATACTACTCACGTTTCGAAGAAAAGAAAGAATATCCGGTTTACTGTCGGAAGAGTTTAAAAACCGGGGAAGGCGCAGAAGAAATTATGCTCAACGGCAACGAGATGGCAGCAGGACATCCCTATTTTGAAATTGGCGGATGGGAGGTCAGTTCGAATAACCAACTTTTGGCCTATGGTGTTGATACGGTGAGCCGGCGTAAGTACACCATCTTTTTCAAGAACCTGAAAACAGGGGAAATTTTTGAGGAAAGCATCAAGAATACAACGGGAGAAGCTGTATGGGCCAACGACAACAAAACCATTTTTTATACGGTGAAAGACAAGACACTCCGCTCGTATAAAATTTACAAGCACATTTTAGGAACTTCCGTTGAAGACGACCAATTGGTTTATCATGAAAATGATCCCATTTACTCCACTTATATCTACAAAACAAAATCTGAGAAATATCTTGTAATTGGTTCTGAAAGCACCCTTTCATCCGAATACCGAATTTTAGATGCCAACAATCCCAACGGAAACTTTATAGTTTTCCAGGCACGTCAGGAAAAACTGGAATACAGCATCGATCACCAGAGAGACCGCTTCCTTATTCTCACCAACCACAAAGCAAAAAATTTCCAACTCATGGAAACACCGGAATACAAAACCGGCATCGAAAACTGGAAAAGTATTATTGTAAATCGCGATGATGTATTGCTTGAAGATGTTGATGTTTTTAATGATTTTTTCGTGCTTACTGAAAGAAAAAACGGGCTGCAGAAATTCCGCATTTTCGACCTTAGAAAAAATAAAGAACATTACCTTTCTTTTGAAGAGGCAGATTATTATGCATACACAACAGCCAATCCTGATTATTTCAGTCGCTTGTTACGTTATGGTTACACTTCACTTAAAACACCAAATTCTGTATTCGATTACAATATTTCTGATCGCAGCAAAACTTTGCTCAAACAACAAGAAGTGATTGGTGGTTACAATGCTGACGATTACATTACCGAAAGGGTTTATGCTACTGCACGCGATGGCGCAAGAGTGCCTATTTCTATTATTTACAAAAAAGGATTTGAGAAAAACGGCCAACAAGCACTCTTACTTTATGGCTATGGAAGTTATGGTTATAGCATTGAATCTGTTTTCCGTTCATCGCGTCTGAGTTTGATTGACCGGGGATTTGCACTTGCTTTTGCTCACATTCGCGGAGGCGAAGAAATGGGCAGGTATTGGTATGAAGATGGAAAAATGTTGAAAAAGAAAAATACCTTTTTTGATTTTATCGACTGTGCCGAATACCTCATCGAAGAAAACTACACTTCCAAAAACAAACTTTTTGCATTGGGCGGAAGTGCCGGAGGATTGCTAATGGGTGCTGTTGTAAATTATCGTCCAGAACTTTTTAAGGGAATAATTGCCGCTGTTCCTTTCGTAGATGTGATTACTACCATGCTTGACGAAAGCATCCCACTAACCACCGGAGAATATGACGAATGGGGCAATCCGAATGAGAAGAAGTATTACGATTATATTCTCTCCTATTCGCCCTATGACCAGGTTGAGAAAAAGGATTATCCGGCCATGCTTATTACTACCGGGCTTCACGACAGCCAGGTGCAGTATTGGGAACCCGCAAAATGGGTTGCAAAATTACGAGACTATAAAACAGATAACAATATTTTATTGCTTCACACCAATATGGATTTTGGACATGGTGGTGCATCAGGACGTTTTGAAGCCCACAAAGAAACAGCAATGGAAGATGCTTTTATGCTGATGTTACTGGGGATTAATGAGTAAAGAGGTTGAGATAAAGGCTGGGGTTGAGAATGAGACCGTGGTCTGACGACTATACGCCGGGTCAAAAAGTCGTCCGACCACTAAAAGTGAAAGCACAAAATTTAAAACTCAAATCTCAAAATCCAATTTACAAAATCTGCAAGCTTTTTACTTATTACAATACCGTTTAATAACGTTATAGGCCTCGGAAATTCCCAACTCTCCGGCTTTGCTCAGGTCCTTGCAAGCGAGTTTGTTTTCCTTTAAGAAAAGTAATGTTAGCGCACGATTGTAGTAAGCTTCGGCCAATTCAGGATCAAGCTTAATGGCTTGCGAATAGTCATCGATTGCGCGTTGAAATTGTTGAAGGCTTAGCTTAACATTGGCCCTGTTGTAATAAACGAATGGCAGCTCAGGATTCATACTGATTACCTTGTTGTAATCCTTAAGTGTACCTTTATGATCTGGCGGTTTTACGATTGGCTGCTGATTACCAAATGTGCTCCGGCTAATACTTATGGAACTGCTGTACTGTTGCTCCGAGAAAACCAGCTCACCGAGTTCAAAACTTGTGGTACCCCGGTTCAAATAAGCGTAAGAAATTTCAGGGTCTTTTTCAATAGCAGCATCATAAGCGTGGATGGCCTCATTGTAGTTTTGCAGCATCCCATTTATCATTCCTTTCATAAAAAAAGCTCCGGCAGTATCACGACCCACTACCAAAACCGCGCTATCAATATAATTCAGTTTTTCAACTGCTTGCTGAGTTGTAACCGGCCATTCACTTGTTGAAAATGCAAAACGTATATCCAATTTGCTGTTGGCATTAAATTGCGAAATGTTTTTATCAAAATATTCACTTTTCCTATATTCCTCAGCAATTGAATCGACCAATGGAAAGGTATGAATGAGAAGAAAATTAGGTTTCGGTTTGATAGAAACCCGCTGGAACTGAACACGTCCTTTCTTTATATTACCACTCACAAAGTCAGCTTCAAACTCAATCACTTCACTAAAATAGACCGAATCCTGATAGCGCTGGTAAAGTGCTTCAGGACTTTTGTCATCGGCATTCTTTATAGCAATAATTTCTTTTGCTCTTTCCTGATCCTGACGTGCACCTTTTCTATTGTGGTTTCTTTCACGAACAGCCGAACGGTTGATCCATGCGCCAACAAAATCAGGAAAAATTTCAATGGCTGTAGTAAAATCCTGTTCAGCAGCATCCCAGTTTTCCATTTCAAAAAAGAGAATTCCCCTGTTAAAACGTCCATAAATATTCATTGGGTTAATTTCCACAACCACATTATAATCGCGCAAAGCACCATCGTAATCTTTCTGCATTGATTTCACCAATGCCCGGTTGTAATAAGTCAGCGCATTATCGGGTTCCATTTCAATCACTTTGTCGTAATCTTCAAGTGCAGCAAGCGTATCAGACATTTTCAAAAAAGTGAGTCCGCGTTGAAAATAAACAAAGGGGTTGTCATCATCAATTGAAATAGAATGGTTAAAATCATCCAGCGCAGACTGAAGGCTGTCGATCTCATACTTAATCATAGCACGCTTTGCCCAGGTTTCGGGATTAAAATAATCAAGAAAAATGGCTTCATCAACATCTTTAAGTGCTGCCTCGTTTTCACCTAAAAGGTGATGGGAAATTCCCCGGTTAAGCCATGCCCTTTCAATATCTGCATCGAGTTCAATTGCCGATGAATAGTCGGCTATTGCTCCATAATAATCGTGCAAATGCAGTTTTGTATCGCCCCTTGCCATAAAAACTTGTGGATTGAACGGATCAATTTCAAGGGCTTTGTCAAAGTCGTTAATGGCATGGGGGAAATCGTACATTCTATCGAGAGATATTCCCCGATAATGGTAAGCCCTTACATACAAAGGATGCATTCTTATCGTTTCCGAAAAGTCGTTCTTTGCCCCCTGGAAATCACCCAAACTGAATTTGGCAATCCCCCTCAAAAAATAGGCTTCAAAACCATCTGCTTTGGAGTAAATTGCTGTATTAAAATTCTTAACAGCACTCAGGTAATCTTCTTTTTGAAGGTCAATTTGTCCTGCATGAAGAAAATGTTCGTAATTAACCTGGCCCTTAGCAAACAAAGAAAAAAACAGGAGAAGCGTCAAAGCGACAGTCTGATACATATATAGTTTTGTAAATGGCTCTTTCATCACAGCGGCAAAAATAGAATAAAAACCACTATATTGGCTTTGGCTTTATACACCTTGGGAATGGGTTTTATGAACTGCAAACATTAAATGATCAGGCGACTACCCCCCTCCTACTGTCGCTTTTTCAAATATTCGTAAATTTTAATTTGAGAACGGATGGAGGTTTCTGAATTGGTTTTCCGATAACCGTTATTGGGCTCTACATTTACCAATCGGGCTTTTACATTGTCGTTCAATTGGATTTGGAGAATATCCATTATTTCTTCCTGCAAAGCATTATCATAGACGGGAATAGCGGCTTCAAAACGATGATTAAAATTCCTGACCATCCAATCAGCTGAGGATATATAATACTTTGGTATTCCATCGTTTGCAAAAACAAACAGGCGAGAATGCTCAAGGTATTTATCAACAACACTAATAACACTAATATTTTCGCTAAGCCCCTTTATACCTGGCACCAACACGCAAATTCCCCTACAAATAATACTGATTTTTACACCGGCTTTGGAAGCAGTATAAAGTTTCCGTGTAATTTTCTCATCCACAATATTATTTAGCTTAATGATAATCCATGCTTCTTTTCCAGCTTTCGCATTGCGGATTTCATTGTTAATTAGCTTCATAAAAAAATTACGCATGTAGTAGGGGGAAACCAATAAATGCTTAAAACGTGGTGGATTATAAGGAGATTCAAATAGGTGAAAAAGCTTGTTAACTTCTCTGGCAATTTCCTGGTTAGCCGTCAACAGGCTGTCATCTGAATAAACATTTGCAGTTGATTCATTAAAGTTTCCAGTACTTAGGTTTGTATAGTAAATATTTTCGCCCTGCTCTTTTCTACGTATTAGCAACAGCTTGCTGTGGACTTTATAACCCGGTAAGGTCTTGATGATTTTCACTCCTTCTTCTTTCAGTTTCCCTGTCCAATAAATATTGGCTTCTTCATCAAAGCGTGCCTGAATTTCCAAAAATACCGTTACATTTTTACCATTCCTTGCAGCATTAATTAATGAATTAATAACATTTGAGTCGCGGGCTGCCCGATAAAAAGTCATTTTAATCGCCCTCACTTTTGGATCGATTGAAGCTTCGCGCAACAAATCAACGATGTATTGAAATGATTGGTATGGAAAATGAAGAAGGATATCTTGCTTCCTTATTGCTGATAATATGCTGCTACCTTTTTTAAGCAAAGGGTGGGATAAAGCAAGGGTTTTTGGGTTGTTTAAATTAGACGCACCCACCTTTGGAAAACCCATAAAGTCCTTGAAATTATGGTATTTACCACCACCTCTCAAGTTGTCTGTTTGTGTTATATTGAGTTTTCTAATAAGACGTTTCAGCAGCACTTCGGGTATTTCGTTATCGTAAACAAAACGCACCGGCGCTCCTTTTTTTCTTTTTTTAATGCTGTCTGTCATCAATTCCAAAAAACTTTTAGAAATATCATTGTCGATGTCCAGTTCAGCATCCCTTGTAAACTTTATTGTATAAGCTTTTAAGGAGTCAAAACCAAAAGGCTGGAAAATTTCGATCATTGCAAAACGCATCATATCATCCAAAAACATAACATACTTTTCATCGCCCTTTGAAGGAAGCATTACAAAGCGCGAAACATTTTTGGCAGGAACCAACACCAGTGCATAGTCGTTTTCCTTTTTGCCTGTCGAATCTTTCAACTCTACGGCAAGGTAAATGGCATTGTCTCTTAAATAGTCAGGACTGTTCAGACTTTTTAGCATGATAGGAAAAAGAAAGGGACGCACTTTGTCGTGAAAATATTGGCGTACAAACTTTCCCCGTTTTTCGTCTAAATGCGCTTCATCAAGAAATATTATTTTTTCCTTTTTAAGCTCTTTTTGTATCCTGAAAAATGTCTGGTTAAACTTAAATTCCTGTTCCTGAACAATATCAAGGATTTCTTCTAAGACTTTCTCCGGATTATTTTTTAGGCTTTTTTCGCCATGCTTGTTTACCTGAACAATTCGTTTTAAAGTAGCAACCCTCACCCTGAAAAACTCATCGCGGTTGTTGGAGAATATTCCCAGAAACTTCAAGCGTTCGATGATTGGATTGTTTTCATCCATAGCTTCCTGCAATACGCGCTCATTGAAATGAAGCCAGGATATTTCGCGGTTGATGAATTGTTTTTTCTTTGCCATTTTTAGCTCTTGTTTTAGTAATGATAAAATACGGATATGCTTGAATGCATGTGTATTTCACTGCTCAAAATCATGTATTCCAACAAGCAATCAGTCACTCTTTACCATCCTTGGAAACACCACAAAGTTAATGAGATATTTGGCTTCCGATATTTTTTCCCATTTGTCGGTTTTAAAACCAATACTCACAACTCCGGTAGTTGGCAGGTTGTCAATTTCAGGACTAAGGAAATCGTTGACAAAATAAGTCAGCGTCGGATTGTGCCCAAAAACCATTACCGAATGAGTATCATCAGGCAAACCGTAAAGTGTTGAAAAAATAGTGTTGGTATCTGCATGGTAAAGCGGTATTTCAATAATTACTTTTTCGATGGGATAACCGAGTCCCTTAGCAATTTGAAAAGCCGTTTCTTTGGCACGTAAAGCCGAACTGCTCACAAAAATCTCAGGCTTAACTTTGTTCTTTTTTAGATACTTAATAATCCGATCTGTTTTTCGGATGCCTGTTTTCGATAGGGGTCTGTCATGGTCATCTAAGGAAAAATTATCCCACGAAGATTTTGCATGGCGTACAATGTAGAGAGTTTTCATTTTGATGTTATTGGTGGATAAAATTAATGAAATCTACCAATTGCAAGAAGAGAAGCTGACAGCATAGATTAGTTCAACCCAAAAGGTTAAACCTCAAGTGCTCCCACTAAATCGGTAACAGAATCAAATCCATTGTCTTTACAATAGTTTTCAATTCCTTCAATCACCTTCACTGAGACTTGTGGATCGATAAAATTGGCCGTACCAATCTGAATAGAAGTGGCGCCAGCGAGCATGAATTCGATGGCATCGGTGGCATTCATGATTCCGCCCATTCCCGAAACGGGGATTTTGACAGCATTGAAAACCTGCCAAACCATGCGCAGCGCAATGGGTTTAATGGCCGGCCCCGACAGTCCGCCAGTAATTGTTGAAAGCAGGGGCTTGCGGGTTTGTGCATCGATGGCCATTCCCAAAAAAGTATTGACCAGTGAAACGGCATCGGCACCAGCACCTTCAACACCTTTGGCAATTTCGGTAATATCAGTTACATTGGGGGAGAGTTTAACGATGAGTGTGCCATCAAAACATTCGCGAACGGCTTCGGTAACTGCTATCGCTGACGGACAACTCACGCCAAAGGCCATGCCTCCCTCTTTAACATTGGGACAGGAAATATTCAGTTCTATGGCATTGATGCCTTCTACCTCATTGATCTTTTCGGTGACTTCAATATATTCTTCAACAGTAGAACCATTTACGTTGGGAATGATTTCGGTGTTGTAATGTTTGATTTCGGGATAAATAGAGTCGATGAAATAATCAATCCCTTTGTTCTGGAGACCGACAGCATTCAACATGCCCGAAGCTGTTTCTGCCATGCGGGGATAGTCGTTGCCTTCACGGTTCTTCAGGGTAATGCCTTTCACGAAAATACCACCCAGCAGACTCAGGTCAAAGAAATCTGCGAACTCCGTTCCAAAGCCAAAAGTACCCGAAGCGGTAGTTACGGGGTTCTTTAGTTGCAGTCCTCCTAAATTTACTTTTAAATCTACCATCCCAATTCCTTTGTATTAAAAACCGTCCCTTCGGTACAGACCACTTTATTTCCATTTACAGTCGGAGTAACGCAACAAAGACAAGCACCAATTCCACAGGCCATCATATTTTCAAGGGAAGCTTCGCAGTTGATGTTTTTTTCGCCGGCAATTTTGGCGATGGCTTTCATCATGGGGTCGGGGCCACAGGTGTAGATTTTGTTGAAATCGAAATCGCCACTAAAAACAGAATGGTGGGTGACAAAGCCTTTTTCGCCGCGGCTGCCATCTTCGGTGGTTACCAGCACCTCTCCAAATTCACTGAATTCATCAGTTAGAAATACATCATTTTTGGTTCGTCCACCGATGAGAAAAGTGGTCTGGATATTCCTTTTCTTTAATTCCCTGCCCAATTGAATAAATGGTGCAATGCCTGAACCGCCCCCGACTAACAGAGCTTTTCCTTCTTCGACTACTGAATACGAATTGCCCAAAGGATAAACAATACTTATAGTTTCGCCTATTTGCAATTCACCGAGTTGACGGGTTCCTTTACCGATTGCTTTGATGTAAAAACTGATGGTGTTTTCGGTAGGATTAAAATCAAGGATTGAAATGGGCCTTCTCAAGAAAACATCAGCAATTCCCGGAACACGGATTTCAGCAAAATTACCGGGCAGGATTTCTGTTTCCAAACTTTCACCCTGCAAAGTCAGGATGTAGTTTTCATCATTGAGCCAGCGGTAAGTTTTTACTTTGAAATCCTGAACGTGTTTCATCGGTTGGTTGGGGGTTGTCAGTTAGAAGTTGTCAGTTGGGAGTTTGCGTCTGAAGACTGCCGACTGAAGACTGCTGACTGTTATCCTTCACTATTCTCTTTCTTTTCTTCCGTCTCCTCACTTCCGTCTTCCAAGTCCTCAGCTTTTGCTTCAGCTTCTTCCATCTCCTTCTCCTCAGCTTCCTGCTCGCTAAAATCCAACATGTCGTTTTCCAGCAACTGATTGTACCAGCTAAAAACTTTTTTGATGTCCGACATATAAACCGTGTCTTTGTCGTAATCAGGAACAACCTTTTCAAACAGTGCACTCAAATCGGAAGAACTTGCTTTCTTGGGATTCTCAATAGGCTTTCCTTCTTGCAGTTCGTTCAGCTTTTTCAGCACCTTCCACAAAGCAATGTCATCACTTTCGGTGTAAATACTGATTTCCTTTAAGGAGCTGATGCGTTCGTGTGCAAAGGCGGGAATTTTTTTTCCATCGGCAAACGATTCAACAACCAATCCGTTTTTCGATTCGCCAATCATTTTGTACAATCCGGGTTTACCGGAAATTGATAATATCTTACTTAAATCCATTGTCAAAAATTTTATGCAAAAATAACATAAGCCTACGAACAGTGCACAATTTAGTTCAGCTCAATTTTTATTCTCATGTATATTTCTACTTTTGCCGGCCAAACCAAACCATTATTTATAATGAAAATACGTAATATATTAATACTGTTTACCTTAACAGTTCTTTTTTCAGCTTGCAACAGCAGCAAACAGATGAGTAGTTCAATCGATAATGGGAAGTCGGCCTTTCAAACAGGAAATTATGAAAACGCGCTGCAACAATTTGAAGAAGTAATTGTTTATTACGAGAAAAAAAATCAGCAAAAGGAATGCCCTGTTTATGGGGATGCTGCTTACGCTGCGAAGCAATTGGGAGAAACCGACAAAGCCATTGGGTATTTCAAAAAAGACCAGCGATCAAATTTTGTAAATGCTGAAACCTATTATCAGTTGGCTTTGTTGTACCGGGAAATTGATAACCTCTCAAAAGAACTCGATGAACTGGAAGCTTATGTGAATAAATTCCCGGAAGGAAAAGAACTGGAAAAGGTTGAAAGCAGACTATTTGAAGTGTATGTTGAAAGTGAAAATTGGGAACAGGCTGTCACCCTTTGGGGAAAGTTATCAGCAGATGAACAGGAAAAAATCAATTTGCTTGAAGGCTACTTTACTGCAAACAAAGCACTTGATATTGATTCGGTTTGCGATGTAATTGCAACAAATCTACTTGGGAAAGATGAAAACAATTTAACCGGGCTGGACTGGATGGCAAAAAAATATTTCTGGCAGGCCGAATACCGTTACCAGGATGAGCTGAAAGCCTACGAAAAAAACAAAACCAATAAGCAGTATAAAAAATTACTCAGGGCCCTTGATGTTGTTTCCTCAGATTTCAAAACTTCTTTAAACTACTTTAAAAAGATTTACGCACAAGATCCAAAACCGGCCACCGCAAAATACATCGGTAATATTTACAACAGGCT
>QMPA01000053.1 GCA_003650365.1 Bacteroidota bacterium
AAACCGGCAGATAGTCTGTTGGCAATCAATCTGGATTATGAAAAAGACCATCCTTTTCTGCATTATCCATTGGACAATGATACCATTGACCTGAAAGTGGATTGGTCGTCGAGTAAATATGAAACTGAATTCTCAAGTCAGTTTTCGTTCTCAATTTACGTTGGAACAAAAGCCCGGAATCTGCCCCGTTTGATGAAGAATTCCAATGGTTTTCTCGCGACTTATATTTGGACAGAACATGCCGACTGGACTGATATCAGAACGAATCGGGCAACTTTTTTTGGCTCAGAAAAAATCAGCAGTCCAGCTGATGCTACCGGCGGCTTTGTGTTTTATAATATTCCGGTAACGAAAAGTGTATTCTGGGCCAATCCCGACAAGATTTCAAATGCAGAAATATCAGATGGAAAGTTCAATAGTCAGGAAAGTACAATTATGGATGATGCGGATTTTCATACATTTCTACAAGAGATTCATTCCCTCGGACACGAAATTTGTTTGCACACTCCTGAACAATTTACAACTACTCCTAAAAGATTGGAAGATGCACTTGCATTTATGAAATCCAACTTTGCTTCACCAAGCTGGATCGACCACGGTTACAACAACAAAAGCCAAAATAACCGCGAAGATTTGATTTGTGATGGGAGTATTGAAAAGTCAGATTATTTTGTACGCAATCTCTGGAAAGAGTATGGAGTAAAGTATTTTTGGAATGCTTATTACGAGGAATATTTCCCTTTCTCGGAAATGCATTTCAGCAACAATCTGGAGAAACCCTATTCCGGTTTTGGCGATTCTTACCCAAAACCCGATTTTTGGCAGCATCCTTCGCGGACAGCTTCCGTTTACCATTGGCCCACAACGAGCGTGCTGTTTGTACCTGAAAATCGCTTGTGGGATTATTATTTTAGTGCGCAGGTACTCAATCATTTTGTGGACGATTGGGCGGTAGAAATCAACCATTGTTACCCTGCATGGGTTGACGCCGCTAAAGGATTTTGGCTTTGGGGAAACGACAGCACTATTATTGCCGCACCTGGCTTTAACCGTACGCTCCAACGCATGGCTGCTCTGCGCGATGAGGGTAAACTCAATGTCACGACCATCCGTGATTTTTTTAATTACCAACTGGCCGTTGAACAAATCAGTTATGAAATTTTTTCTGACGGCAGCATACAAATAGCCAACAATTCCAATACTGAAATTAGCGGACTTTCGTTTGCCACACGATCAAGTTTTCTGTTAGTTGACGGATTACGACCATCGCAAAAAGTTATTGGTGATGATGTGGTTTTTTGGTTTGATCTAGAAATTGGTGAAACAAAAGTTATCCAGGTTTTTGAGTAAAAAACCGTGAATAAAATCAACTATGACCCTGCAGGACCCTTGTATTCAATATTTCCAAACCCAAGAATGGGATAAAAAATAAATCCGAGAAAGATTAATCCCAGGGTAAACCCAACTCCTTGTCCGAAGCTCTTTGAAAGGAGGTTAATGGCCCAAATGCCAAACACAATATTTACAAAAGGAACAAACATGATAAGCAACAGCCACCACCATGGTTTTCCAATAATTTCCAATAAGATAAGGACATTGTAAATTGGGATGATTGCAGCCCAACCTGGTTTTCCGGCTTTCTCAAATATCCGCCACAGGGCCGCGATATAAATAACTGCAACTAAAATGACAAAGAAAAAGCCATTGCTTCCGTAAAATTCAGTATATTCTTCCATAAGTAATATTTTTAAAAAGGGGTTTGATTTATAATTTCATTTCCGGAATATCTCCTTCCACAATGACTGGGGCACCAGTCTTTTCCAGAATTTCTTCTACGCTCACTCCCGGTGCTCTTTCCAGGAGTTTGAATCCTTTGTCGGTCACTTCTATTACAGCCAGATCACTCACAATTTTCTTCACACAATTTACACCTGTCAAAGGAAGATCGCAAGATGTTTTAAGTTTAGGCTGTCCGTGCCGGTCGGTATGGGTTGTGGCCACAATAATATTTTTTGCCGCAGCAACCAAATCCATCGCACCACCCATTCCTTTCACCATTTTACCGGGAATTTTCCATGAGGAAATATCACCTTTATCACTTACTTCAAACGCACCCAATACGGTAAGGTCAACATGGCCACCACGTATCATGGCAAAGCTGAGCGAGGAATCAAAAAAGGAAGAGCCGGGGATGGTAGTTACCGTTTGTTTTCCTGCATTGATAAGGTCGGGATCAGCGTTACCTTTTTCGGGGAAAGGCCCAATGCCAAGCAATCCGTTTTCCGACTGCAATACAACTTCTATATTTTCAGGAACGAAATTGGCAACAAGGGTAGGGATACCGATACCGAGATTTACGTAATACCCGTCTTTTAATTCCTGTGCTATTCTTTTTGCAATTCCAATTTTATCGAGACTCATTTTTTTTTCTTTAAATTGTTAAATAAATATTGAAAACCAAGAAAGGTTATTGGGAATGGTTACTCTCTTACTGTTTCAAACTCAATTCTTTTCTCATAGTCCACTCCCTGGAATATCCTTTGTACAAAAATTCCGGGTGTATGAATCTCGTTGGGGTTCAGTTCGCCTATGGGAACCAGTATTTCAACTTCAGCAATGGTAATTTTTCCTGCCATCGCCATGGGTTGGTTAAAGTTATTGGCTGTTTCCCTATAAATCAGGTTGCCCATAGCATCACCTTTCCATGCCTTCACTACTGCAAAATCGGCAGTAAGGCCGTATTCGAGCAAATGCATTTTACCATTGAACTCCCGGGACTCCTTGCCTTCCCCTACTTCGGTTCCATAACCTGCGGGGACATAAAAAGCGGGAATTCCTGCTCCACCAGCCCGAAGGCGTTCGGCCAATGTGCCCTGTGGAATTAAATCCACATCCAGTTCTCCTGACAAAAGCTGACGTTCAAACTCTTTGTTTTCACCCACATAAGATGAAATCATTTTTTTTATCTGGTGTTTCTTGAGCAACAATCCCAAGCCAAAATTATCAACCCCGGCATTATTCGAAATACAGGTTAAATTGGTTAAACCTGATTCTACGAGCGCATTGATGGTGTTTTCGGGAATACCACACAAACCAAATCCGCCAAGCATAAAGGTTTGCCCGTCCTGCATGCCTTTTATTGCTTCTTTTGCATTTTTTACTACCTTATTCATAAGTTAATATTTTGTTTCTATCAATTTATTAGGTGCTGATTATCTACGTTTTGAGAGGGATTAACAGCCAATTAAACGTGAAATCACCAGTCGTTGAATTTCCGAAGTCCCTTCGCCAATCTGTAATAATCGTTGGTCGCGGAAGATGCGTTCCACGTCATAATCTTTCATCAGACCATATCCACCATGGATTTGAACAGCTTCGTCAGCCACTTCTTTGGCAGTTTCAGAACAGTAAAGTTTTGACATGGCAGCCTCTTTGGAGTACGGCCGATCGTTATCTTTTAGCCAACAGGCTTTATAAAGCAGGTTGCGTGCGAGTTCAATTTTCATCGCCATATCGGCCAGTTTGAAAGCATTAATCTGGAATTTAGAAATCGGTTTTCCAAATTGTTTACGTTCGTTGGCATAAGCCAGTGCCAGGTCGAAAGCACCTTGAGCAGCACCCAAACCCATGGCCCCAATAGAGAGACGCCCGCCGTCCAAAGTATGAAGCATAATTTTCGAACCTTGCCCAACTTTTCCTAGCAGATTTTCTTTTGGGACTCTCACGTCATCAAAAAACAGCTCGGCTGTATCAGAAGCGCGCCACATCATTTTTCCATGCATGGACTTTGCTGTAAAACCGGGTGTTCCGTTTTCAACAATAATGGTGGTAAATGTCTTTTTGCCATTCTCATCAGCCGAAACAGCCTGTACAGTACAGCCCTTTGCAATATCTACTGAACCGTTGGTAATGAAAATCTTTGAACCGTTTATTACCCATTCATCCCCATCTAAAACGGCAGTGGTTTTTGAGCCACGCGAATCGGAACCGGCACCGGGTTCAGTCAATCCGAAACTCCACAGCCCTTCACCTGTACACAATTGCGGCAGGTATTTCATTTTTTGTTCTTCCGTACCGTAAGCATAAAGTGGAAAAATCCCCAGCGAATTATGAGCCGCAAGTGTTGCTGCCTGTGAGCCGTCGATACGTGCAAGTTCTTCTACGGCAATAATATAGGACAATGTATCCAATCCTTGTCCGCCATATTTTTCGGGAAGGTTCATGCCAAACAATCCCAATTCTCCAATTTGTTTTGTTAAATCATAGGAGAATTCAGCTTTTTCATCCAGTTCCTGAGCACGGGGCTTAACTTCTCTTTCGGCAAAATCGCGAACTGTTTCACGAATCAGGTTTTGTTCCTCGGTTAAATCAAAATTCATTTTTAATGCTATTTTTTTCGATTCTTATTTTAATGTTGAAAAATTCTATTGCTTAATAATGAAATTTTTTACTTCATTATTCTTTCAATTCTTCAACCAGCAAATATAGTAATTGTAAATCGGTATTCACCATCTCACCCTCTTTTACGTTTACTTTTTCCACAATAGCATCAGAAGATGCGACAATGTTATTTTCCATTTTCATGGCTTCAACTACCAGCATTATTGTTCCACGTTTTACATGGTCGCCCGCCGCTACATTTACTTTGATGACTTTCCCCGGCATGGGTGTATACAGGTTGTTTTCGCCGTCTCCCTGCCCCGTTGAACTGTGGTCTTCACTTCCGTTGAGCAAGTCGGTACGCTCCATTTTCTTTATCATTCCATTGATAGAAATCCAGGATTGCCCTTTTTCATCTTGCGAAATATAGGCCTTGAAAAAGCGATCGTTGGCACGGAATTGAATACTATTCTTATCAATATTCTTCAGGCTAAGCGACCAATGATTGTTGTCGAGTTTTACTTCGTATTGATTTTCGATCTGGTTTTCAATAATTAATTCTTTACTACTTCCGTCCATCCCGAAAGGAATACTCATTTTGCTTCGCCAAAAGCCAATAGTTTCCCAAACATTTTTTGCGCCCGTGATGTTTACCGAGTTGAGATTGTAAAGCGCAAAAGCCAGAATAAAAATATCCGAATCAGTTGATGACTTCTGCATTTTGTCAAGAATTTCAGGCGTGTGCTTATCGCAAAACTTTGTGGAGATTTTATTTTCGGCAAAGGCCGGATGATTCAAAACTTCCAACAAATAAGGAATATTCGTCTGTATACCGTGGATGGTGTAATCTTTCAGGGCAGCAATACTTTTTTCGATAGCTATTTGCCGGTCGTCTCCCCAGACAATCATCTTGCTGAGCATGGGGTCGAAAAAACTAAGGATGGTGGTTGCTTTTTCCAGGCCTGAATCAACACGAATATTTTCACCTTCGGGTTGCTTATAGAAAGACATCTCGCCTGGTGAGGGCATGAAATTATTGGCCGGGTCCTCGGCGTAAATCCGGCATTCGACAGCATGGCCGTTTTGCTTTAGTTCCGATTGTTTGAATCGAAGTTTGTTTCCGGCAGCCACCCTGATTTGTTCATCAACCAGATCGACACCCACAACCATTTCAGTAACCGGATGTTCGACCTGTATGCGGGTGTTCATTTCCAGAAAGTAAAAATCCAGATTTTTGTCAACAAGAAATTCAATGGTACCGGCACTGTTGTATTTTACGGCTTTGGCAATGGCGACTGCGGCATCACCCATTTTTTTTCTGACTTCGGGTGTAAGTGTTGCCGAGGGTGATTCTTCAATAATTTTTTGATAGCGGCGCTGGATGGTACATTCTCTTTCAAAAAGATGAATTACATTTCCGAAATTGTCACCAATAACCTGAAATTCAATGTGACGTGGTTCTTCCACATATTTTTCGATAAAGATGGTGCCGTCACCAAAATAGTTTTTTGCTTCGCGGGCTGTTGATTCTAAAACACTTTCCAATTCTTCTGGTTTGTAAACAATCCTCATGCCTTTTCCGCCGCCGCCGGCAGCAGCTTTTACCAAAATGGGGAAGGGAATTTTATGGGCATTTTTAAGCAATTGGGCCGGACTGCCGGTGATGCCTTCCGTCATTGGAATTTTCAGTTTTTTCACAAAACTTCGGGCTTCGATTTTGTTTCCCATTAACTGAATGGCACGGGTGTGTGGTCCGATAAAAGTGATATTGGATTTTTCACAGGCATCAATGAACAAAGGGTTTTCTGAAAGAAATCCATAACCGGGATGGATGGCATCGCAATTGGCTTTTTTGGCAACCTCAACAATTTTTTCAATATTGAGATAGGTTTCGCTGAGTTCCTGTTTGCCAATGCAGAATGCTTCGTCGGCCTTTTTTACGTGCAGTGCATTTTGGTCAATTTCGGAATATATAGCAACGGTTTGTATCCCCAGCTTTTTGGCTGAACGAATAATCCGCACTGCAATTTCGCCCCTGTTGGCGATGAGTATTTTTTGGAATAGTTTCATGTTCACACTTTCGTTACTTTACTGGCGCGTGCATTTTGCGCGTGCCTTATTATTTCGTAGCACGCGCAAAATGCGCGCGCTAGTTGAAGACCTTTTTTAATATTACGGAATTACGTAATATTAAAGATAGGGTTGTGTAATTTCTTACTCTACCCAATTCGCTTTCCTCTTTTCCAAAAAAGCGGCCATTCCTTCCTGCCCTTCATCGGATGCCCGCAATTGAGCAATCAGTTTGGCTGTGTAGCCGATGGTGTCCTTCATGCTTTTTTCATTGTTCACCACTTTGTCAATTAATATTTTCGTTGCTTTTACTGCTTCCGGACCACTACTTAATATTTGTTTTATCAATCGTTCGGCCTCTTCTTCCAGTTTACCTTCTGCCACAGCATGATTTACCAGCTTCCATTTTTCGGCTTCTTTTCCTTTGAAACGTTTGCCTGTCATCATCAGTTCTTTGGCGCCAAATTCGCCAATTCTTTTAATGACAAAAGGAGAGATGGTTGCCGGTGCAATTCCGAGTTTTACTTCGCTAAACGCAAAGTTTGTGCTTTCATCTGCCATAACCATATCGCAGGCAGCCAGCAGTCCGTTGGCACCGCCATAAGCAGCACCGTGTACTACTGCTAATGTAGGAATCGGACATTCGTAAATTGTTTGAAACAATGCGGCCAGTTTCTTGCCGTCTTTTACATTCTCTTCAAATCCAAATTGGGCAATGCTTTTCATATAATTTAGATCGGCACCGGCACAAAAGGATTTTCCTTTACCTCGTAAAACGATTAATCGGACAGATTTATCTTCGGGAATTTGCTGAAATACCTGAGTCATTTCAGCAATCATGACATCGTTCATGGCATTGTGTAGTTCCGGCCGGTTCAACCAGACAGTTATAACAATATCGTTTTCGATAATTAAAGTTTGGAAATCTTTCATGCTCATCGTTTACATCCTAAACACACCGTATTTCTGTTCCGGGAATTTCTTGTTCAAAGAAGTTGCGATCCCCATCGCCAATATTTTACGGGTATCAACCGGATCAATAATTCCATCGTCCCACAAGCGTGAAGTGCTGTAATACGCTGAACCCTCTAATTCGTATTTTGCCAATATCCGTTGTCGTAACTCTTCAATTTCACCTTTTGGTGGTTTCATTCCCCGCGCACGGTACTGATCTTCTTTTACAGTTGTCAGTACAATGGCAGCCTGTTCGCCACCCATCACCGAGATTTTGGCATTGGGCCACATAAACAGCAGGTTGGGATCATAAGCTCTTCCGGCCATACCGTAATTACCTGCACCAAATGAACCTCCGAAAATAACAGTGAATTTCGGCACATTGGCATTGGAGACTGCATGCACCATTTTGGCGCCGTCTTTGGCAATGCCGCCGCGTTCAAAATCTTTGCCCACCATAAATCCTGTAATGTTTTGTAAGAAAACCAAAGGGATTTTTCTGGAAGTACAAAGCTCGATAAAGTGCGTAACTTTCAGTGCCGATTCAGAAAACAACACGCCGAAATTTGCAATGATACCGACAGGAAATCCCATGATGTAAGCAAAACCCGTTACAACGGTTGTGGCATATTTGGATTTGAATTCCTGGAAACGACTGCCATCTACCATCCGCATAATTATCTCGTGTGGATCAACCATTTTTCGCAAGTCAACCGGGGCAATGCCGTATAATTCTTTGGGATCGTATAAAGGTTCTTCAATAGGAAGAATATCTAATTGTTGCTTTTTCTTGAATTCCAGTGTTTCAAATATATTCCGGCAAATCTGAATGGCGTGGGTATCGTTTTCTGCCATGTGATCGGCAACTCCGGAAATGGAGGTGTGCACTTCTGCACCGCCCAGTTCTTCAGCAGTTACGACTTCGCCAGTTGCTGCCTTTACCAATGGAGGGCCGCCAAGAAAGATTGTTCCCTGATTTCGTACAATAATTGTTTCATCGCTCATCGCCGGGACATAAGCACCACCGGCAGTACAACTTCCCATAACAATGGCAATCTGTGGAAGGCCCTGTGCCGACATTTGTGCCTGGTTGTAAAAGAAGCGCCCAAAATGGTCGCGGTCGGGAAAAACAGTGTCCTGTTCAGGTAAAAATGCCCCCCCCGAATCAACTAAATACACACAAGGCAGATGGTTTTTCATTGCGATTTCCTGTGCCCGCAAATGTTTTTTGATAGTAAACTGCATGTAGGTACCGCCCTTTACGGTAGCATCGTTGGCAATAATGACCGTTTCGCGACCGTGGATAACACCAATTCCGGTTACAATTCCGGCAGAAGGAAATCCGTCGTCATATTGTCCAAAAGCAGCAAGCGCCGACATTTCCAGAAAGGGCGTATTCGGATCGACCAGTAAATTAATCCGGTCGCGGGCCAATAATTTCCCTCTTTCTTTGTGTTTGTTGATTGCCCTTTCTGAGCCTCCGCGTGTGCTGTTTTCCAGCCGTTCTCTGAATTGCTTCAGCAACTTTTCAAATTCTTTTTTATTGGATTTGAATTCGTTGGAAGCGGTATCAATTTTGGTTTTTAATGTAAACACTGTTTGTTATTTTAATTTCTATCAAACATCTGTCATTAATAAAATAGCGCAAGTTAATTATGTCAAACACTTCTTATAATCAAGCTCCAAATCACAAAAATTAAAACTCAAATAATTTCTAATACTCAATTTTCAAATAACAGAAACCATTTAGAACATTGGCTTTTTTGAATATTGTATTTTATTTGTTGCTTGGTGTTTGAGTTTTGTGATTTCTTTGGTTTACGAATTATTTAAGTTTTTTAACATGCACTTTTTATATCTTTAACAACAGTATGCAATGATAAGAAAAATAAGCCAGATTTAAACTTCAATTTTTCAAAATTCTCAGGTTTTGCTAATTTAGAAAAGGCACAAAGAAGTTGCATTTAAAAAAAAGATTTTTGTTCTTCCCAGCATCAATTTTTTGCCTAAATTAGCCTTCCAAATTTTCTGCTTTGTGCAGTCATTTTTTCTAAAACAAAAACGAATATGAATTACCCGAAAAAAGTTGTTATTGGAGATATTACTGTCCGTGATGGTTTTCAGCATGAAGAAATTTTTGTTCCTACCCCAGCCAAAGTGTGGGTGGCGGAAGAGTTGGTACTTGCAGGCTTTAAGCATCTTGAGTTGACGAATTTTGGTAACCCCAAAGGGATGCCACAATTTAAGGATGCTGATGACCTGATGAAAAACATCAGGAACAGTAAACGGCTTAAAGGTAAGTTAGATGATGTGAGTTTAACTGCCGTAACTATTCGAGAGCGAGCCATCGAGCGAGCCATTCAGGCAAAAAAAGATGGTTATGGTCCTGACCGAATTTTACTTATGGTTTCTACCAGTGAGACTCATCACAAAACAAATTCTGGATTAACACTTGCCGAATATTGGAAAATGGCAGAAGAATGGATTCCCAAAGCCCATGATGCCGGCATCAAAGTTAATGGTACGGTTTCGACCATTTGGGGATGCCCACTCGAAGGTCCGACTAAAATGGAAGATGCCATTGTGTTTGCCAAGCGTTGGCTGGATATTGGCGCCAATGATGTGGAACATGCCGATCACGACGGTTCCGCATCTCCCGACAGGGTTTTTAAATATTTTTCCATGTTGATGGATAAAATTGACAATCCTGACAAACATATTGTTCATCTTCATACTACCCGCGGTTGGGGTCTGGCCAATGTATTGGCTGCCCTGCAAGCCGGCATGACCAATTATGAAGCAACTCTCGGAGGAATCGGCGGACAACCTGCCAATTTTGTGAGTGGCGTTCCGGTGTCAGGAACAGGCGCCTATTATTATAAAGATGCTAAAGATGTTGGCCTCGTTTCTATGGAAGATATGGTGGTGATGATGGATGAAATGGGCATTGAAACCAATCTCGATATTGACAAAATTCTCGAAACCGGAAAAATGGTTGAAAGAATTCTTGGCCGCCGTTTGCGTTCTGAAACCATTAATCAAGGTAGAATTCCAAAAGAGCTTTCTGGAAGGGATTGGTAGCTGGTGAAACAGAAAAAGCAAAACCGTCGTTACTTTATTAAATCTGCCGGATTGGGATTAATGCTGGCAGTTGGGATTTTGTGGGACAAACTGCTTAAAACAGAAAATCAACTTGCAATCCAAAAGCAAGTTAGCCTTCCATTCAATCCCAACAAAACAATTAGTTTTCAAGACGATTTTATTGTTGTAAACAAGGATGGACAAACCAAAGTATTTTCATCGCATTGTACTCATTTGGGATGTAACATCAACAAAACAGAAGGCGATAAATTGATTTGTCCTTGTCACGGATCAGCCTTCAATACAGATGGTAATGCAATAAAAGGGCCGGCAGTTCGTCCTTTGGACTCGAAGTCTTTTTCTATTGACAAAGCAACAAGTCAGATTACTGTAGAAGTTTAAGTGATGATCGGAATTTTAAAACAGTCGGTAGTTTTCAGTCAACAATCCCCACTGGTTCAAGTCTTAGCGTTGGACTGCGTGTGGGCAGACTTGGACATGGGTCTTCAGTCTTCAGTCGGCAGTCTTCAATCGGCAGTCGGCAGTCAGCAGTCGGCCAGTCGGCAACCTCTTCCATACTTCCATGCTTCCATTTTTCCTTCCGTCCTTTAGCTTAAAAAATGAAAGCCATTAAAAAGATACTCGCCCAAACAACTTACGGACAACTTACCATTGCCCTGTTTTTGATTTGTGTTGTTTCGGGTGTTTTTGTGGCTATTCCTTACGATGTTTCCAATGCCTACGAATCTGTCAGCAGCATGCGAATTGCCAATCCGGCTGCATCACTTTTTAGAAACCTACATTATTGGAGTGCCCAGCTTTTTTTGATTTTCACCTTTTTGCATATGTGGGATCATTTCAAGAAGAAAGAAAAAATCAAGCTGAAAAAAAGTATTTGGCTGCGACTGAGCTTTGGTGTACTGATTATTTTCCTGGCTATGCTGACGGGCTTCCTTTTGAAGGGGGATGCAGACAGCGAACAGGCCCGACGGATTTTAGAGAGCCTGACAACAGGAATACCGTTTATTGGAAATCTGCTGGCATACTCCCTGCTGGGGAAAGAGGGTAGCTACCAATTGATTTACGTCCATCACATTGCCACATTTACCATTTTTATTGCCGTGATGATTTTTGAGCATTCGCGTAAAATCTGGCCGCGTTGGGGAGAATTTGTTGTTACATTGTTTATTCTGTTGATTCTCAGCTACTATTTTTCAGCACCATTACACGACAATGTTAATCCTGCTGTAAAAGGCCCATGGTATTTTGTTGGATTGCAGGAAGTTCTTCATTGGCTTACCGTACCGACTTTGTCGCTACTGTTTGTTTTAATGGTATTGGTCATTATTTATTTGGTTCCGTTTTTCTCAAAACAAAATGCATTTTTCCTCAAGCGATCTTTATTGGTAGTCACAATTATTTATTTGTTGTTATCTGCTGATGGTTTGTTTTTCCGTGGGGAAAACTGGCAATGGATTTGGCCGGGAGAGAAGGATTATAATTATTCAGTGCTGCAAGCTTTTAAAATGCCAAAAGTAAATTTCAGCCCGGAGTTTGCTCCTGAGCAGGTAGCAACTTCGCCACAAATTAATGGCCGAAAAGAAAGCTGCACGATTTGCCATGATAATGTTTTAGGAATGACGATTTCTCATAATCCACAGGCTATAGGTTGTTTTTCATGCCATGGGGGAAACCCTTTGGAATCGGACAAAGATGCTGCTCATGAAACTATGATTCTCATTCCCGGAAACCTTGCCGATGCTGGCAGAAGTTGCGGAACAACGGACTGCCATCCCGAAATTACAGATCGCATCAATACCGGATTAATGTCCACTTTAAGTGGGATGATCAGTGTGGATCGTTTTGTGTTTAACGAACAGGATAATCCTGATCTGCTTACAGATATTCATCATTTGGGAAATTCGCTTGCCGATGAACATTTGAAAAATTTGTGCGTGCGCTGCCATCTTGGAAATCCAAAAACTGAGTGGGGAGCTATTGACCAGAAAAGCCGTGGTGGTGGTTGCCTGGCTTGCCATTTGAATTATGCCGCAACCACTGTCAGTGCATTAATCGAACACCAAAACAACAGTAAAGACACAACCTATTTAGGATTTCACCCATCCATCAGCCTGAAAGTTACCAACGAACATTGCTTTGGTTGCCATAGCCGTTCGGGACGCATTGCCACCAATTACGAGGGCTGGCACGAAACTATTCTTTCCAAAGAAGAAATGCCAAACAACAATTCATTCCGCTTGATTGAAGATTCGCGGGTTTTTCGTTTTGTGAAAGATGATGTTCATCATGCTTTGGGAATGGATTGTATTGATTGTCACACTTCTTATGAATTAATGGGAGACGGAAATTTGTATGCCCACCAGGAAGAGCAGACTGTTATTCAATGTAGCGATTGTCATTTTAATGGTCAGCCAAATACGATTGAACAGCGAGAATTGGATGCTGAATCAGCCACTATTGCAAGCCTGCGATTTGGAAATATTACCGGGAGAAATTTCCTCGCAACGGAAGAACGTAATCATCCATTAATCAATACTTATTATCAAAATGATACTGCTTTTCTGATAACGAAGAATTCAAAACAGCTTTTTCCACTCAGCCCACCAAACGAAATTTGCACCAATGCAGAATCGCACGATAATTTGAGTTGTTCTTCCTGTCACACTTCCTGGGCACCCAGTTGTATTGGCTGCCACAACGAATACGATGTGAAAGAAGCCGGTTATAATATGCTCGCCAATAAAGAAGAAATCGGAAGCTGGGTTGAATATGTGGGCGAATACAATGCACATGCCCCAGCACTCGGTATTCGGACTGGCGCAGATTCAAAGTCGGTCATTCCGGTTGTACCAGGAATGGTGCTCACCATCGATGTTTCGAGTTTCACCAAACAAAAACACGATTCTTTAATCTTTCAAAGATTATTCGCCCCGGCTGCACCGCATACTACCTCAGCCGAAGGCCGATCTTGCAAATCCTGTCATAATAATTCTGTCGCTTTGGGTTATGGAAAAGGGAAATTGGAATTTGAAAAAGGCCAATGGACATTCGATCCGGCCTACCAAAATAACATTCACGATGGCCTTCCCGAAGATGCATGGATTGGGTTTTTGCGGGAGAGGGAAGGAAAAGTCAGCACCCGTTCTAATGTCCGGCCATTTACTGTTGAGGAACAAAAAAGCATTTTAACCGTTGGGGCTTGTTTGACTTGTCATGCGGAAGATTCAGAAATTATGCAGGAGAGTTTACTTAACTTTCAGGAAGTATTAAAAACAATGAGTAGAGAATGTGTTTTACCAGAATGGGATTAAAAATACACTGGCTTAAGATACTGTGACTTAAACCCACAAATATTGCTACAATTGGTTAGGATAAGGGTTTAAGTTACAAACTTAAACCAGTAACATTACGAATTTAAACCAGTAACATTTGTCAGTAGAACTAGCTTAAGTTTGCAACTTAAGCTTTACAATACGCTAATTATGCCGTCCAAATACAAATTCCACGACCCTGAAGGAACATATTTTATTACAATGACTGTTGTTGATTGGATCGATGTTTTTACCCGATCAATCTATAAAGACATTCTCGTCGATAGTTTAACTTATTCTATTGATAAGAAGGGATTAATTCTGCATGCTTGGGTAATGATGAGCAATCATGCCCATTTAATTATTTCTGCTAAACAAGGTTTCAGGCTTTCAGATATTCTGAGGGATTTAAAAAAGTTCACTTCCAAGAAGATTATTAAGGAAATAGAAAATAATGAATATGAAAGTAGAAAAAATTGGATGATTCCGATATTTAAAAAACATGGAATCAAAAACCCTAACAACCAAATTTTCCAATTCTGGCAACAAGACAATCATCCTGTTGAATTAAGCACAAATGAAATGATTGATCAACGACTCAATTATCTTCACAATAATCCGGTAAAAGCGCAGATTGTTGATAATGCAGAACATTATACATATAGTAGTGCCATTGATTATACGGGTGGAAATGGTTTGATCCAAATTGAGTTTTTGGATTAGAACTTGGTTTAAGTTGCAAACTTAAACCAGTGCATATCAATAATTAACCCTTTCCCCTCTCCTCAAACATCTCCAGCCATTTCTCTGCCATAATCAGTGGTTTTAACATTGACCGCATGGGGGATTTAATAATTTCTTTGGAAGTAGGCAAAAGGGAAATCATCATGGGAAGGGCGCTGAATGCTAGTCCGATCGATTGGTAAAATTGCCCAAATCCAACCTGAAAAAGATAATTACGGACTTTCTCGTTGCGCAATTCCACACTCAAGGCTGAGAATGCCACCACTACAAATAATGCCCTGATCAGCATTTCGAGACCAACAATTATTCCCTGCATACTTACCCATTCTTTGCTTTCGTTGCCCGTATCCCAAAAAAGTGCTGACAATACAACAATCAGCACCAGTTGCATCCAAAAAACCGGTTTGCGCAAGCGTCGTAACGAATAACGATAACGAGTCCCGAAGACCAAAATATAGATAATCACAAATGTCAATCCTATCCAAATATCAAAATAATTCAGCAAAAGCAGGCCTACAGGAATGGCCAAAATATGAATAAATAAAAGTGTAATCGATGTTGTTTGTCCTTCCTTGATTTCAAAAAAATCATTCTTCTGAATGGCATTTTCATCCCATTGGAAATCATTCTGATCTGCCTTTAATTTGATAGCCTTCCTGCCGATAAAATATCCCATCAGTGCAGCTACAATACCAAAAACAACATAAACACTAAGTAAAGCCAGTAGTATCTCCAGAGCTTCTGCATCCTGAATGCCAAATTGTTTAAGTGCAAAATTGATGATGTTTACATAGACTTTTATCAAATCAAAACCATACATAATCAACAAAGTCATCACCTTGTGAAATAAGGCACTCGAAAGGCTCAACGAACTGGCAAACATCAGGCTGATTAAATTGTTTCCTGCAATTAAAATTACCAGTTCTAATAAAACTGCTTCGAACATAATTCCTGTCATGGGTCCGATAATAAAGGCACTGGGCGAAACCGATTTCATGATAGCAGTAATTAATCCTGCACGAATGATGAGCCCCTTTTGTGGCCAAATCTGGTAAAATCCAATCAGTAAAATCGTCCCTGCAAAAGCCAGTGTTGTTCCGGCAAATGGCAAACGGGCATTGTGCAAAAAACTCCCGATAATAATTTCAACCGAAGCCCACAAACCACCAACAACAGCCGCTTTTAACCAAAGGTCTTTTTTTTCTTTCGATATTTTAACTTCCATTTTTAACATCGAAGCAAATCGTCGGGTGTGTTCAGATTTTTGAAAAGTTGTTCAGAAAAAGCGGGCAGCAATTCGTCAACAGCCAAACTTCCAAAATTGACCTTTTTAAAGAAATTCATCATTTTGTAATCGCCTGATTGTACAATACGATTGAGCTCAGCCAGTACATTCGTAGCATAATAAGCAGCAAGGGGTTCCAATAAAAAAGTCTGGTGAGCCGGCACAACAACCTGCCGTTTTTCGATATTATTGAGTAAAAATTCAAAAAGTGCGGTAGTCACAAAAGGGGTGTCGCAGGAAAGCACCAGGTTGTGTTGAGTTTCTGATTGTTTCAAACAAGTCAGGATTCCACCCATTGGTCCGATGCCTTTTACTTCGTCTGGCAACACTTCCAGCCCAAAGCTACTGTAGTCTTCAAAATCGTTATTGGCACTGATAAGAATGCGTCCGCAAAGCGGCTTCAATGTTTCGATGGCGTAGCTCACCAATTTTCTTCCACGGAATTGGCACAAACCTTTATCGCGACCCATGCGACTGCTTTTGCCACCTGCCAAAATAATTCCTGTAATTTCTTCTTTCTTCATTCAAATGAATTAATGGGCAAAGCTAAAAATTTCAATGGCTAAAAAGACTTTCCATTTCCTTTGTGAAACTTTATGCATCCTATGCGTTCCTTTATGGCATAGTCCTACCCATCCCCGGCAGGTTAGACACAGAGTTTCACAGAGAAGACGCAGAGGTACACTGAGAAAAAAGAATG
>QMPA01000054.1 GCA_003650365.1 Bacteroidota bacterium
GGCAAACCACGAAAGCCGTTTGTTAAAATGCTGATTGAAAATCATTAAGCCAAGGCTGCGATCAAAATCGAACTGGTTTGTCAGGGAGCGTTCCATAAAGGTTATGAAATTGGAACTTGTCAGCATCTCCATCCCAAATGGTTCTTTCATATGACCAATCCTGATGTTGCCAACAACCGGTATTTTTATTAACTGGATATAAACATCTTTTAGCACGACTTTCCCCGGGGCAAAATCAACTTGGAATTTAAACTTGATGTTGTTATAAACTGTACCGGAAGTGTATAATCGGGCTCTTCTGAACTCGCTACCGTTTTCTGCATCAAAATACGCGTTTAAGGAATCATCCTGTGAAATAAACATCACATCATACTGTATTCTCCCACCCATCTTGATTTTAAAATCCTTGTTGGCACTTTCAATCCGGAGCCCATCTTTCCAATAAGTCGTAAAACTATTTTTATTTTGTGCCGAGGTGAAAAGGAATGAAAACAGCAATGCAATTAAAAAAAGTCTTTTCATTTTAACCTGGGGTTTCTTTGAATTACCAATATGCTTGAAAACTTCTGAAAACGAGCGCATAAAAATAATGATTATTAATCAGGAAACCGTTTAAATAACGCTAACTTTACTGCCAGAAACGAACCTATTCTTTCCATTTATATCCTTGTGAAGTTTAACGTTTACAAAGTTTTTCGATTTCGCCAATTCGACAATTTCGTTTCCTTTTTCTTCATTAATTTCAAAATAAATCTTGCCATTCTGCCGTAGGTGATTTTCAGAAAAATGAAAGATCGCTTTGTAAAAAACCAAGGCATCATTATCGGCAACAAACAAGGCCTGATGGGGTTCGTAATTCAATACATTATTATCCATCCTGTTTTTTTCGGCATTTGTTACATAAGGTGGATTGCTTACAATAATATCGAACTGCCCAAGTAAATTCCACTGCCTTTGGTCAAGAATATTTAACTCCGCAAAAGCAATATTCAACTTATTATTTTCAGCATTTTCGGAAGCAAGTTCTATAGCGGCATCTGAAATGTCAATACCGGTTAATTGTGCAAATGGTATATTTTTCTTTAAAGCAATGGCAATACACCCGCTTCCCGTTCCAATATCCAAAATATTTAAATCTCTTTGTTTCTCATTGTTAATAATCAATTGAACCAATTCTTCGGTTTCGGGACGGGGAATTAAAACAGCTTTATTCACTTTTATTTTCAGGTCGAAGAATTCTGTCTCACCAATAATGTATTGTACAGGCCGGTATTTTTTTAAGTCTTTCACCGCAAAATGTAGTTGCAACATTTCCGATTCAGACAAACGAAAGTCGGCATTTGTAATAAGTCCCGACTGGGACAAACCAAAGAAATACTGCACCAAAATAGTCAACAACGATTCGGCTTCACGCTGATCATAATAAGCAAGCAATTCCTGCATATACTGTTTTCTCAAGTCAAACAACTTGTTTGTTTTCCATTGCATAATGCAAAGAAAAGGAAAAATGAGTTTTAGGGAATCCACGATATTAAATTTGTGTTATGTTTTCGATTTTATTAAACAGATAAAAGGTCTTTTTATCTTAATAATTTGACAAAGAATTAAACGTCAAATTTCAGACAGCTTCCTTTGCTTTGCTTGCATGTCTTATCTTTGCCCAATGGCGAGTCAAAAAGTATTTATTATTTCAGGCGCACAAGGTGAGGGAAAAACCACACGCTTAAAAGAGGTCGTGCGTTTACTACAACAAAAAAGAAAAAGCATCGCAGGCTTTGTTGCCGAAGGAAGTTGGGAGAACAATAAACGCAGCGCCTTCACCCTAGTCAACATTGAGTCTGGTGAATCAATCCCCCTTTGCGGCAGTACTGCCAAAAATAATTGGCTGAAATCAGGCCGCTTTTACTTCAATCGGGATGCCATTGCCAAGGGCGAAAAGTGGCTTAGGGAAAGCAGTACTTCTCAACCCGGTTTTATTGTCATTGATGAAATCGGGATTTTTGAATTAGATAATAAAATCTGGCACGCTGCATTTCAGAAATTGCTGAAACAAAGCAATTGTAATCTTATAATAACTGTCAGAAATAGTATTATTGAAAGGATTGTTCAAAAATACAATTTAGAAAATATTGAGGTCTTTTCTTTAAAAATTGCAGCTAACGAGATTGCTGAAAAGATTTATAATTGAAAAAAAAGAGGTATTTAAGACAGCGAGTTGCGAAGAATAACAAATTCATTATTCTCTTCTGCTTGACTACAGGCGTTTTTTAGTGTAATTTTGTAGCATCAAATAGATTAGGATGCTGAACTGTTCTAACAGCGGATTAATTATAAAAACCAACCGGCCATGAAAAATATTTTACTTTTTACCATACTACTCACAACTACTGCCTTATGGGCGCAAATACCCACTGATCAAGATTGTTTGGGAGCCATTCCTGTTTGTCAGGATATTTATGTTCAGGCCAATTCATATTCAGGTACCGGAAATTATACCAACGAAATTCCAACATCTGGATCTTGTCCTGGAAACTGCCTAAGCAGTGGAGAGAAAAATGATGTATGGTATATTTTTACTGTACAAACTGGTGGAGACTTAGGCTTTGATATTACACCGAACAACCTAAATGACGATTACGATTGGGCTGTTTATAGTTTAAACCAATACAAATGTCAGGATATTTACGGGCACGTTAGTCAAATGCAGGTAAGCTGCAACTATTCTGGAACGAAAGGTGTTACAGGCCCAAATGGCAATTCAACTTACAGTTGCCAAGGTGCTAGTGGAAGCCCTTATTGTGCCAAGATACCCGTTTTACAGGGAGAAACTTATGTAATCAACATTAGTAATTTCTCAAGTTCACAATCAGGTTATACCCTTGATTTTTCAGGCTCAACTGCGCAAATTTATGATGATGTAGCACCCGAAATTGCAGAAGTTTATAATGATGATATTATTTGTGGAACAACTCAGATTACTTTCGATTTTACAGAAAAAGTAAAATGTAGTACGGTGACACCAGGGAAATTCAAATTCACGGGACCCGGTGGCCCATACGAAATTACGAATGTATATGGCGATGACTGTGAAGTTGGTGGCGAAATGGAAGTAACTTATCACCTGAGCTTTTTACCTGCCATTTATGAAGATGGCGAATATGCCTTGGAAGTAAGGCCGCTAAGTTTTATTCAGGATGCTTGTGGAAATAATGCCCCGTCCCAGTCCTTTCCATTTGATGTAGAACTTGATTCACCCATTGCCAGTGCCGGTGACGATATCGACATAGCTTATTCCGGTGCTGCAACTCTGGATGGTTCAGCAACCGGTGGGACCGGCGATTACAGCTACGAATGGACGCCCGTCGATAAACTGGAAGACCCAAATATGGAAGACCCTACAACCATTAACCTTACAGAAAGTACAGGATTTATGGTTACGGTAATCGATGACAATTCTACTTGCAGAAGTACAGACGACATGATGGTCAATATTGTTGGTGGCCCAATGAGTGTTGATGCCATCGCCAGCCCAGCATCAGTTTGTGCCGGCGACCAGGCTGACCTGAATGCCAATGTTACCGGTGGAAGTGGTGACTTTATCTATGTTTGGACTTCTGATCCTGTAGGTTTCACTTCCGACATTCAAAATCCTTCGGTAAATCCTTTGATCACTACCACCTATTTTGTGAAAGTAGACGATGGATTTACAATAATTAATGCACAGGTAACCGTCAATGTTTTTGCTAAACCAATTCCAAATGCAGGTACCGACCAGGTAATTAATGTAGGAACTGTAGCAACACTGTCAGGCTCTGCTACCAGTGGCCAACAACCCTATGATTATTTATGGGAACCTTCGTATATGATTGATGGGGCAAACGATATTGCGGGGCCAAAAACAATTATTTTAACAGAACCTGAGAATTACACCTTGTTTATTACCGATGCAAATGGCTGTCCGGGCGAACCAGACATTGTTCTTATTAATACTGCAGGTGACGGGCTTTCCGCCTTCCCTCAATCCGACCCCATGGAGATCTGTTTTGGAGGTAATGCAACCCTGTATTCGAATGCTGTAGGCGGTGGTGGAAATTACACCTACAATTGGACAAGTTCAGAGTCTGGTTGGTCTGCCACTGGTGATAGTGTTGCGATTAGCCCCGAAACACAGACCACCTATTACCTTGAAGTGTTTGATGGTTTTACAAAAGTCAATTCGCATGTGATTGTTCCTGTGCATCCTTTGCCTGTTATTAATCTTGTTCCCTCTGGAATACCCGAGAGTGGTCAAGACAGCATTACTGTTTGTGTTCGCGATACAGTTATACTGGATGCAGGAAACGCCGACAACCCTCCCGAAATGCAATATATGTGGTCGAATGGTTTTTCGGGCCGCCACCTTATTGCCAGAACAAATGGGAACTGGATTGATTTTCAAAGCTATTCGGTTGATGTTACAAATGCCCTCACTTCGTGTTCAAACAGCTCTGAAATAACCATCGTTTTCGATTTTAATCAATGTCAGATCGGCGTAGATGAAAACATCACTGAAGAAGTTCCGATAAAGATACATCCCAATCCAAATTCAGGCATCTTTACTATTGAAACTGAAAGTGCAATCACAAGTTTAGAAGTTCAAATGACAAACCTGTATGGCTTGACGATATTCGAAAAAATCTATCATCATATTCCTGAGATTGGCTGGGATGACACCATCGATCTAAGCAACCAGCCAAAAGGTGTTTACCTCCTGCATATTAAAGTTGATGGACGTTTATCCACCCAAAAAGTTGTCATAAAATAAAGCTTGTATTTTCTTTGAATTAATATAAATTTGCGGGATGAAAGGAATTAACGAATTCACCATTGCCATATCTCTGGCGTTTTTATTCATATTTTCTAATATTTTCCAAGTCAGTGCACAGAACGAATGTAGTTATGTAAGACCGCATCAGGCTGATCAATGGGTTTTTGGAAAGAATGCGAGTATTGATTTTCTGTCAGCCCCACCAATCGCAAGCTACAAATCCAGCCTGCCTGAAATGCCCTGGAGTCTTGCAGCAATTTCAGACAACAATGGCGAGTTAAAGCTGTTCTCAGATGGAATGGTTGTTTATAGTGGCCTTTACTACAAAATAATTAATGGAGATGGTTTGCTGGGGCATCCTGCTTCTACACCTTCGGCACTTTTTATTCCCATGCCTGGAAATATAAATAAGTACTATTTATTTACAGTGGATATTTTTATCCCCGGATATCGTGAAAATGGAATAAATGTTTCAATCATTGAAAAAGGAAATGGACCTACGCAAGTGACTAACAAAAATATTCCTATACTGAAAGAAAATGCACAGAAAATTTGTGGTGTTCAACATGCCAATGGCCGCGACTTTTGGGTAGTTACACATGGATTGGGGAATAATAAAGGAAAAAAAATCTATGCATATTTGGTCAGCGATACCATTACAAAAACAGTAATCAGTACAGACCCATTTGATCATACGCTGGATTTGGACACCTATTACAATGGCGTTGGCGGCATGAAAGTTTCTCCCGATGGTAGTAAAATCGCACTTGTTTCTTACGGACTTGGTTTGGTAGAATTGTTTGATTTCAACAACGAAACTGGAACCTTGACTTTTAAAAGTGCAACGACATTAGGACAGGTTTCCTTTCCCATGTCGCTCGAATTTTCAACCGATAACAGCAAGCTTTATGTGTCAACAGCTCCTCCTCCACAAGTAAGCGAAGATTGTCAACTTATTCAATATGACCTGAACAATAGCGACCCCTTCTCTCCTACCGAAACTTTCGTTCTTGAAACTTTTTCGGCTGCATCGGATAGCTTAATGGGTACATTGCAATTGGCAGTAGATGGAAAAATATATATGTCGAAATATTTAAGTTCTGCTACTGTTGGAAAAGATTATTTGAGCGTTATTTACAATCCAAACAGGCCAAAAGTAGCCTGTAATTATAACCACCTCAACCATCCAAACAACGGATTTTACCTCAATGGAGGACAAGGGTTGATCGGTTTACCAGCTTTCGTTTCTTCTTTTCTCGACATTCCTCATTTCACTTATTTTGACCAATGCCACCACGACACAACACAGTTTAGCATTACAAATACCGCAAATATTGACGATGCAACGTGGGCGTTTAACGATGCCGGCGGAAAGGCTTTTCTATCCGATCCTTTACATCCTGGTTTTGTTTTTACTGAACCTGGCGACTACCAGGTGGAATTGACAGAAACATACAATGGCGTTGATTATGGCAATTATGTTGAGAATATACGGATTCATGCTCTTCCTTTTGTCGATTTGGGACAAGGGGCCGATACCATTTTTATCCTGCCCAATTCATCAGTAAGGCTCGATGCCGGTGATTACGATTTTTATGAGTGGTTTCCGGGAGGCGAAACTACACGTTATTTAGATGTTACCGAATCAGGACTTTACGGTGTAATGGTAACCGACTCGAATTGCTGTAAAAACGGAGATGAGGTTTACATAGTATTTGCTGACTTGTCTTATCCTTCGGCTTTCAATCCCAATAGCTCAATAACTGTAAACAAAGTATTTAAGCCATTGGGAACAACCAGCACGCTTGCCGACTACAGCTTATATGTTTACAACAGATGGGGACAATTAATTTTTGAGAGTGATAATCCTGATGACGGTTGGGATGGCACTTATAAAGGAGAGCCCGCCCCAATGGGAACCTACGTTTACACTGCTGTTTTTACAAGTTTTGAAAGCGGAGCGCAAGAAGCGCAGAAGTTTAAGAAAAGTGGAAGTGTGACACTTGTTCGATAAAGACTTTACTGAACGTAGTACCTTGTTAATTTCTTTTCATTGAATTATTTTATAAAAAATATTGCCGCAACTCTTGGTGTGCTTAACTGGCAGATTGAGCATACGGTTTCCCTGTTTGATGAAGGGGCCACAATTCCATTTATCGCCCGTTACCGCAAAGAACGCACTGGAGGTTTAACAGACATCCAATTACTGGAAATTGATAAAGAATACCATCTTTATAAACAACTTCAGGAAAGGAAGAAAACAGTCCTTAAAGCCTTAAAAGATCAAGAAAATTTAACGACTGAACTTGAAAAGCAAATAAACGAACTCACAACGATCATTGCGCTTGAAGATTTATACTTACCCTTTAAACCCAAGCGGAAAACAAGAGCTTCGATTGCAAGGGAAAAGGGTCTGTTGCCCCTTGCCAAAATGATTCAGTCGGAAAATATTACAGATTTACATGCGGCTTGTAAGCGATTTATCAATCCAAAAAAAGGAATTGAATCCTGTGAAGATGCCCTGAAATCTGCACGCGATATTCTAGCAGAATGGTATGCTGAGGATGCCTGGACAAGGCGTAGATTGCGTAAATTATTCGAATGGGAAGCAAGCATTCGGTCCAAAATAGTAAAAGGAAAAGAAAGTGAAGGAGAGAAATTCCGCAACTATTTTGACTGGGAAGAGAAAGCAGAAAAAGCACCGGCCCATCGTGTTTTGGCAATGCTTAGGGGAGAATCAGAGGGGTTTTTGCGATTAAAAATTGAACCGGAAAAATCAAAGGCAATTGCCCTGCTAAAAGATAAAATTGTAAAGGGATTAGGAGAAGTTGCTGAACAAAAGTCATTGGCCATCGAGGATGCTGTGAAACGTTTGATTTTCCCATCCTTAGAAACAGAAATGAAGGCCCGCATCCGTCAGCAGGCTGATGAGGCCTCTGTAAAAGTCTTTTCTGAAAACCTCAAACAATTGTTGTTGGCACCTCCATTGGGACAAAAAAATGTGCTGGCCATCGACCCGGGATTTCGTTCAGGTTGCAAACTGGTTTGTCTCGACAGAAACGGTAAATTGCTGAACAACGAAAACATCTATCCTCACCCACCGCAGCGCGATACAAAAACAGCATTCAAGAAAATTAAGAGCCTTGTTAACGCATATAAAATTGAGGCAATCGCTATTGGTAACGGAACCGCAGGGCGTGAAACTGAGGAAATGATCAAGCGGATTCATTTTGATCGCGATTTAACTGCCGTTATGGTTAACGAGGACGGGGCTTCAGTTTATTCTGCCTCGGCAACAGCACGCGAGGAGTTTCCTGATTACGATATTACAGTACGGGGTGCAGTCTCAATTGGCCGGCGCTTGATGGATCCACTGGCTGAGTTGGTAAAGATTGACCCTAAAGCCATCGGTGTCGGACAATACCAACACGATGTGAATCAAAAGTTGCTGTACGACAGTTTAGAAACAACCGTCGCACTTTGCGTAAATTCGGTTGGTGTCGACCTCAATACCTCCAGTAAGGAATTATTATCGCATGTCTCTGGAATAGGTCCAGGCCTTGCGGAACGCATTGTTGTTTACCGAAATAATAATGGCGATTTCAAATTGCGCAAAGCGCTGAAAAATGTAAAAGGCTTGGGCGAAAAAGCTTTTGAACAATCAGCAGGATTCCTGCGTATTAAAAATGGCGAAAACCCATTGGATGCCAGTGGGGTACATCCGGAGCAATATGCTTTGGTTGCCAAAATGGCCAAATCAATTGGCGAACCACTTGAAAATCTCGTGGGCAATAAGCAAATTAAATCAATGATAGAAGCATCCGAATTTATATCAGAACAAGCCGGACTTCCAACCATTAACGATATTTTAACTGAGCTGGAAAAACCAGGTCTTGATCCCAGGAAAACCTTTAGTGTTTTTGAATTCGATAAAAATATCCGAAGTATAAATCAGTTAGCAGCCGGAATGATTATGCCGGGAATTGTTACCAACATTACAGATTTTGGTGCTTTTGTGGACATTGGCCTGCACGAAAACGGATTACTGCACAAAAGCCAGATTGCGAATGAATTCGTTCGCAAGCCTTCTGATTACCTGGTATTGAACCAACAGTTAAAAGTAAAAATCATTGATATTGATGCGGAAAGAAAACGAATAAGTCTGAGTTTAAGATTCTAAGCGCTTTTAAAATCAACTTTAAATCGCTAAAACTTGATCTGAACGCTTGCAATTAAACACTTACTTTTGCGTTTTCGCTAAAACCATTTTTAAGCAATGTCGAAAAACTTCATCTTACTTTTACTAATCTTTCTGATTGGTTCTGCCGCTGTAAAGGTGAATGCGCAAGTAATAAAAGGCGAAGCTATTTTGGGCATGAACCTGAGCCAGGTGGATGGTGATGAAGTTTTTGGCTTCAAAAAGATAGGACTAAATATTGGTGCCGGTGTCTTGATCCCTTTTGCAAAAAACTGGGATGTTTCACTGGAAGCAATCTTCTCACAAAAAGGTGCCAATCAAAAACCACAATTCAATGATCCGGATTCTAATTATGCTTATCGTGTTGAATTAAACTATGCAGAAATTCCGGTATTGGTTATGTACACTGATAAACAGTTTATTTCTGCCGGCGCTGGTTTTGCATGGGGAAGACTGGTTAGCGTGAAAGAATGGGAACACGAAAGGCTGGTGGAAACCACTACTTTGAATAGTGGCGTGTATAGCAAAAATGATTTTAGCATTTTAGTTGAAGCCCGCATTCGGATTTACAAACAATTGAAATTCAATTTACGGTATCAATACAGCCTGGTAAAAATCCGTAGCCGGGAATTTGAAAATCTGGCTGGAGAAAAATGGACACGCGACCAGTTTAACAACCTTTTCAGTTTCAGACTGATTTGGGTATTTAACGAGCAACAAAGTCAACGCACTTTCGATGAAAACAAATAATCCTGACGACTGGATCAAGCACCTTGGCTTAATCAAACATCCTGAAGGTGGCTATTTTAAAGAAGCTTATCGGTCGGATGAAACAATTTCAAGCTTGGCTTTGCCAGAAAGGTTTGCTGGTGACAGGGCTTTCTCAACTTCCATATTCTATCTTTTAAAGCAAGGCGAATACTCAAAATTCCACAAAATAAAATCGGACGAAACCTGGCATTTCTACGATGGCTCTCCTCTCGAGCTACTCATCATCGATTTTAATGGAACCCTAAAGAAAGTACAAATCGGCCTTGACCCAGCATCTGGATTAATCCCCCAATTTACTGTCCCGGCAGGACATTGGTTTGCGGCACATTCACTTGGTGAATATACACTACTCGGATGCACTGTTTCTCCCGGATTTGATTTCACAGACTTTGAAATGGCCAATCAAAAAACACTGATTGCAGCATTCCCTCAATGCAAAAAAGTAATTAAACAATTTACTTAGATATTACATTCTGGTAGAAAAAATATTGGATCGATTAATTCTGAAGCACTATCTGTGAGGCGTTTACGATAACCTACCACGAGAATCCTGAAAAATAAGTTCTATTTCAATTAGCTACCTTTTTTCAGTAAATTCTATCGCTTCCAATAAAAACTTTTTGGCAATAGATGCCGAAAGTGGATGCAGTGTATCCATACGTTCTGGATGCCATTGTACTGCTATTAAAAAACTTTTACCATCTGGCTCTGCCCATTCAATAGCTTCGGGGAGACCATCATCTGATAATGCTGAAATACGAAGCCCTTTCCCAAGTATCTCAATGCCCTGGTGGTGGTTACTGGTTACATCAGCAGTTTCCACACCACTTAAACTGTATAAGGATGAATTTGATTTTAAGTGTACAGCATGAAAACAATTTTTCCAATCTTTTTGGCGATGAATAACGGTGGTATCGAAATCTACAGGAATGTCAATATGTAAAGTCCCGCCAAAACTCACATTAAGAATTTGCTCACCGCGACAAATTCCTATGATAGGTTTATTGTCGACCAAAGCTGCTTCAATCAGTGCCAGTTCAAGGCTGTCACGATAACGATCAATTGCGCCACAACGCGGTGTATCTTTAAGTTTACCGTACACTCCCGGGTAAACGTCCTCGCCTCCGCTTATTAATAATCCGTCACAGGTCTCCAAGAATTGAAGCGCTGAATCAATCCCCATGGGATACAAATTAAACAACTGAACTCCATCGCTATACCGTTTCAACCATCCTGTATAATATTGACCTTTGTATTCTTTTGAAATACCAATTCTCACTTTCTTTTCCCGGATAGAATCGCCACAACCTTGAAAAATAAATGCACTTAAAACAAGTACCAGAATGAAATGTTTGTAAAAATGTTTCATTGTTTTTACTTTAAAACTGTCAGAATATCTGATTAAAATATTTTAGTCAAAACCAATATAGTAATCCTTCAGAAAATTGATGAATTGATTTGTAAAAGTAAGGTCATTTTCCCGAATGCTAAAGTACTCATTTTGTATCTCTTTCCTTTTATTGAATCCCAATTGCAGATTGACCCTGTTAGCCGACTGCTTTGTTTTTGGGGAAATAAACATTTGTTTTTGAAGATGAAGCTGAGATTGTAAAGCTATTCTCAGGAATTTTTCTTTTTCGGTCTTTGGAAGCACAAGGCAGAATTTACCATCCGGATTTAGTGTTTTCGAAACCCCTTCGCAGAGCTGTTCAAAATCAAGCGTATCGGAATGCCTGGCATTTTTACGCGACACTTCTTTTGGCTTGAAAGAAAAATCCACAAAAAAAGGTGGATTGGAAACAACTAAATCATAGCGCTTTTTGCAAGTGTTTGCGTAGGCTGTATAATCGCTATGAATTATGCGCAGTTGCTTACTGAAGCTTGAATTATTAAAGTTTTCGGAAGCTTCTTTAACCGATGCCGGATCAATTTCCACGGCGTCAATATTTGCACTACTTCGTGAAGCAAGCAAAAGGGAAATAATTCCGGAACCTGATCCCACATCAAGGATCGATTTAACCGCATCAACATCAGACCAAGCACCGAGAATTATAGCATCTATGCCAACTTTCATCGACGATTTGTGATGAAACAGGCTAAACTGTTTGAAGTGAAAAGGCCGCGTGTTGTTTGGGTGTTTTGACATTTTAAATGTTCAGGTAGAGATCGATCAATCCTTCAGGTGCATCAATTTGAATTTCTTTTTTTTTGCGATTCACCTCAAGAATAACCTGTGGATTAATAGGAATCAGAATCTCTTTTTCCTTAAAAAAAACCTGCATTACTGCCTGACTCGGAAAATCAAGTATTTGACGAATATCACCAATCTCACCTCTTGTTTTATCAACAACTGAAAACCCGGGAACTTCATGGAAGTAAAATTCAGTTCCACTTAGTTCGGGTAATTCTGACAGTGGCAGATACATCCCCGAATTGTTAATTTGTTCTGCTTTCTCAATACTGTCAAAACCCTGAAATTCTATTACGGCTTTGTTATTCAAAATATGAATTGATTCTATAAAATAGGGAATCAGGCTACCGTTCATATTGAGGAACACCATTTGCAATGACGCGTATTCTGAAGGAGAATCTACATCTAACCAGGCATTTACTTTTCCCTTATAGCCATGGGGTTTGAAAATTTTTCCCAAATAATAATAGTCATCGAACTCTTTCATTGGCATTGCTTTCTTATTGCAAAGTTAACAAAGATTCCTTCATTCTTCGTTCAATTCCCAGGGGAGCCCAGTGGCTACTGATGGACTGACGGAATCCACCTAGAAAAGCAAGCCGGCGGGTCAATTTCCAATACTTGAGACAGGAACAAGTTAAAGTACATAAAAAAAGCCCGGCTAATCAACCAGGCTTTTGTTTGTGTTAAAAGGATAAATTATTCTTTGGTTTCCTTTTTTTCTTCAGCTTTCGGCTCTTCTTTCTCTTCCTTCTTAGGTTCTTCTTTTGCTTCTGCCTTTGGCTCTTCTTTCTCTTCCTTCTTAGGTTCTTCTTTTGCTTCTGCCTTTGGCTCTTCTTTCTCTTCCTTTTTAGACTCTTCTTTTACTTCTGCCTTTGGCTCTTCTTTCTCTTCCTTTTTAGGTTCTTCTTTTACTTCTGCCTTTGGCTCTTCTTCTACTACAGGTGCAGCTTCTTCTTTAGGCTCTTCCTTTACTTCAGCTTTTTCTTCCTTTTTCTCCTCAACTACAGTTTCAGCTACTTTTGCAGCAACAGCTTCTTTGGTTACTACTTCTTCTTCAACAACTTCTTCTTCGACAGCAGCTTCTACTTCGGCAAGTGCTTCCTTAGCAGCAGCAGCTTTGGCATCTATCTCATCAGCCTTTCTCTTGGCTAGTTCTGCAGCACGCTCTTCATTGATCTTTGTTTCAGCTTCAAATGTAGCTTTCTTTTCGTTACGCTCTTTTTCAGCCAGTCCACTAAGCTTTGCCTCAACTTTAGCTTCTTTATCTTTTAACCAGCTTTGGAATTTAACTTCAACTTCAGCTTCTGTTAATGCACCTTTTTTCAATCCTTTAATCAAGTGATGCTTATAAAGCACGCCTTTGAAGGAAAGGATAGCACGCATGGTTTCAGTAGGTTGTGCACCTTTTTGTAACCAGTCCAGTGCCTTGTCGAAGTTTAATTTAATTTCTGCCGGATTCGGGATGGGATTGTAACTACCAATATTCTCAATAAACTTTCCATCTCGTGGTGCACGACCATCCGCAATTACGATATGGTAAAAAGGGCTTCTCTTCTTACCGAATCGTTGCAATCTCATCATTGTTGCCATAACTAATTCGTTTTTAAATGAATAAATGATTTTTTAAAATCGGGCTGCAAATATCCGATTATTTTTTTGAATAGCGAAAGAAAAAAGACCAAAAAGGAACAATTATGTTGAAGCATGTTTATTTTTGCTACATTCGCAACGAAAACAAAGCAACTTTAAGAACAAACAAGCCCATTAGTGTCGTTGTAATTGGTTTACAATTGGCATTGTGGTATCTGGAACTATGTTTAATAATAGTTTTTCACCATTGCGGTTTTGTGCAAAAATCATCAATTATTTTCCCTTGTTAAAAGGGCTGGTCATTGGATTTCTTTTGCTTGGGACACTTTCTGTGCATGCACAGGATTTCTACTGGCGTGGAGGAAGCGGTAAATGGTCCGAGCCTGCAAATTGGTCCTCATCTTCGGGTGGAATCCCAACAGCATTGGATAACGTTATTTTTGATATCAATTCCTTTTCTGCGAATGGGCAGAATGTAACAATTGACAAGGATGCAGTATGTAAAAGTATAGACTGGTCAGATGTTGATAAAGCCCCCCGTTTGGTCGGTCAAAGTTCCCTTACAGTATATGGATCAATGACATTGAGCGAAACTATGACGGTTCTTTTTACCGGAGACATTTATTTCAAAGCCAAAAAAAATGAAAATGTAATTGACCTGGCTGGTCAACAATTGAAGTCAAATTTAAACTTTGATGGAAAGGGCAAATGGATTTTTACAAATGACATTGACATTGGCCAAAAAGATGTTACGCTTATAAAAGGTGTAATCGATACCAAAGGAAAAAATCTAAGCTGTGGATCATTTTATTCCACAGGCCATGAAACCAGGGAAATTAAGCTCAATGCTTCAACTCTGAAAATTACCGGATATAATGGACGATGGATCGTTACAAATAGCCTTATCCTACAAAAAGGAAATGCTAAAATTGAATTTAACAATCCCAGCCCTTTATCCAATGCAGTATTTAAGGGAGGCTTACTCAATTATTATCGCGTCGAAACCCACAACAATATTGTTGTTTTAGGAAACAACAACTTCGATTACCTGAAGTTGAACGCCGGCATAAGTTGTGCCTTCGAAAGTGGAAAAACACAAACCATTAATCAGAATTTTGCAGCAAGGGGATGTGCAGGTTTAATTCGTATAAAATCAACTGGTGACGATTTTGCCGTTATCAAAAAAGGAAGTGGGAATATTGAAGTATCCTTTGTTAGCTTACAAAACATCAAAGCTAATATGGGTTCAGGTGGACAGTTTAACGCCTATAATTCTTTAGATGATGGCAACAATCAGGCCTGCAGTATTACAGCAAACCCAAGAAATATGCGCTGGGAAAACGGCACAGGAAATTGGTCGGATACAACCCATTGGAATGCTGTTAATAAAGTAAACAATTCGAAATGTGTTCCGATGCCCTACGACAATATTGTATTTGATGGAAACTCATTTTCAGGAACAGACACAGTTAAAGTCGACCTGATTGATGCAAATTGTAATGATTTGTTTTGGAACGCAAGCGAAAATGCAGTTCTTGTGAATTTATACGACAGCAGTCAAATAACTGTTTATGGTTCACTTCAGTTTGCACAACAAATGCAGAATAATTACAAGGGCGAGTTCTCATTTCGCGACACCATAGGTAATTCCTTTATCCAATCCAATGGTGTTGCCTTTGCCGGTGATATTGATTTTTCTGGAGAAAACGGAAGTTGGGAATTAAAGGATGGCTTAGAAACCGATGGTATAATCAACTTTCAAAAAGGGACGCTTAACAGCAACAGTTACCCTATTTCCTGCAACAGTTTTATTTCTGATTCTGCCTTTTCAAGAACATTAAACCTGGGGGAATCCACCCTTAAAATAAATAATTCATCAAGGTCAAAGCTTAAACCTGGACTTAGTCTGAATAATGAAAACCTGCAATTCAACCAAAGCAAGCTAAAGATAGAAATGACAGGTGAATGGGCAAAATTTAAAGTCTATGGTGGCGACACCATCCATTTCCATCAACTGTCTTTTACCAACACCAATGGATCTACATGGTTATGGAACCTTTCAAGCTATTCAATATTTCAAAAGGTTGTTTTTGCAGGTAATGCAAGTATTTACGGAAACAATATGTTCGACATAATGTCCCTGTCAAAAGCTTGTGTTTACAGTCTTCAATCGGGCAGAACGCAAACAATTAACGATAAAATAATTGCGCCGGTAAGTTGCGAGGGAACATTAATTTTAAAGTCCATTAGCAATGGTAGTGCGGCAAATTTAAAAAAGCAGGGTGACACTTTATTGTTAGAGCATATTTCCCTTCGGGATATCCGGGTAGTTTCACCAGCTGTTTACATTGCCAAAAATGCTGTCGATTTGGGAAATAATATTGGATGGACAGAAATATCCGGTACAGAAAAAAGAGAGCTGTTTTGGGTAGGGGGTCCCGGTGACTGGAACGACGAGCAACATTGGTCATTGTCTAGCAATGGAGCAGGGGGAGAATGTGTGCCCACAACACAGGATATCGTCAGCTTCGATCAAAACTCTTTTTCAGGAAGGGGCGACCGAATAACAGTAGACAAGAGAAACGCGTTTGCCTACGATCTAAAATGGTCTGATGCTGTTGATTTTCCGGTTTTCAGCGCAGATCAATACACTGCATTGTGGATATTTGGATCCCTCGCCCTGCCACCAAATATGGCCTTTAGATTTCAGGGGGCAATTCATTTCGAATCGTCGGAACCGGGAAAAACAATAAAAACAAATGGCAATAAGCTACACAATATAAAAAACTCCGTCTTCTTTAATGGTTTCGGTGGAGAATGGACTTTACTGGACGGACTGGACCTGGATGATGCAGATACCTTAAGAAACTACATTCATTTAATTCGGGGTACGCTCAATACAAATAA
>QMPA01000055.1 GCA_003650365.1 Bacteroidota bacterium
TATCGCTGACAGATAAGAATGGTGCATCGGCAATGTATTTCCTGTCTAAAAACAATAGTAAAATGCAAATGAAAACCAATAAAACAGACTGCAAAATAGCAAGGGAGTGATTATAAAATGCCGAAAATTGAGTGAATATTTCCGTAGTAAATACCTTGACCCCGAAAAATGCCGGAACCGAAAATTCGGAAATACTAAAAATGAAAACAAGTACAAAGGAGCTAATCAAAGCCGGTTTTATTAAAGGAAAAATAATTTTCAAAACCACAGTGCGGAAATTCGTAATCATAAAACCGCTTTCTTCTAATTGGGCATTGATATTGGATAATGCACTGCCGATTATAAGCATCGATAATGGAGTAAAAATAATAGTCAATACCATTATTACGCCGATGTATGAAGATAAGAAACTTGTGTTATTGAAGAAGAAGTAGAAGATGTCTTTCCAGGCAACTGCCAGAATATAAGGGGAAATAAACAAGGGGATTAGTAGGGATATTTTGAAAAAACCACGAAATAAAATATTTGTCTTATAAAGTAAAAACCCCAATACGGTTCCAAATAATGTAGAGAAAAGAGCGATGGAAAAAGCAATGGCGCAACTTTTAGCTAAGAGAAGAAATGTGGCTTTGTCTAATAATAGTAAATTATCGGTAAATGAATTGTTGGCAAACAACGCTGTTCCAAGTGTGTAAACAACGGGAATTACTGCGAAGAAAACAAACGACAGATATACTATTTTGTATAATGGATGTGCTATTAATTTTCTGACCACTCTTTTAGATATTTTTGAATTTCTTCTAATTTTTGTGAAGTCTTATCATAATCTATTTTCATTGGGACAATGTTATCTAAAGATGGAATATTATCAGGAATTGCTACCCCTTTGTGCAAAGGCATCTGCGCACATGATTTTGCTAATTTGGCTTCTGTTTCTTTACTTAAAAGATAATCCATCAGTTTTTTGCCATTCTCGGAATGAGGGGAATTTTTTATCAGGTTAATGGTATTGGGCATAATCAAACTGCCCATTCCTTTTTGGTCTAAAAAAACAATTCCAATATTCGCTTCATTTTTTATGGCTTCGTAGGCATCATCTGTATCAGTTAGTCCGCAGGAAACTTCTCCTTGCACTACCCGTTTTTTTACATCCCCGTTACTGCTGGCAATTACTACCTGATTGCTTTTTAAATCTGTAAGAAACTGCTTTGCTTTTTCATTTCCAACAGCAGTAAATAATGCCGCTATGTGAAATGTAGTGGTGCCAAATAAAGGGTTTGCAATGGCAACTTTTCCTTTGTATTCTTCTTTGGTCAGATCGAAAACAGACTGCGGAATATGGTCTTTTTCCAATAGGTTTTTGTTATAAATCAAAACCCTTGCCCTTGCCGAAAAACCAGTCCAATGATTATCGGGGTCTTTAAAAACCACATCAATATCATTGGCAGCGGCTGATTGATAAGGCGAAGTAATGCCTTTGTTTTTCAATACGATGGTTCTTACAGGGTCACCACTCCAAAAGAGATCGCATTGCGGGTTGTCCTTTTCAGCAATCAGCCGGTTCAAAACTCCGGTAGATTTTGTTTCTTCTGTATCATAAACAGCTTTTACAACGATGCCGCTTTCTTTTTCGAAATCCTTTAAAATGGGTTCTGAAAATATTTGGTCAACTGTTGTATAAACCACAACTTCGTTTAGATTATTGTTGCAACTGCCTGTAATTAATGCAATTAAAAATAGGATTATCAGGTTTGATTTTTTCATGGGTTTATTATTCATGCGAATCAAGATTTGAACCCTTTCAGGGTTCTGTGTTTATTCATTTGATTATCCATCCGTACGGATGCTTATTAAAATTAAATCCTTTCAGGATTAATTTGTCCGAAGGACAAAAATAATAATAGCCCTGTGCGAAGCGCGGGGTTTGCAATATAAGTTGTGAAATCAACCCCAAAGAGGGTTGAATTATTGATAATCAACATCAGTCAACCCTTGATTCGCATTATTCACTCATGTTTTATTGCAACTAAAAAAAATGTAGCGTTTTACTGGATGGTCCGAGCCACTAATGTGCAAAACTTGCACAATGCTTTTTCGTTCAGTTCGCCTTTTTAGAAGATGTTGTTAATAATTTATCCTTTTTATTTCAATTGAGCACAACGGATAGCGCTAAGAAGAGTGCGGGTTTTGGAACACTGCTCTTTCTGCTTTCCGATATTTTTATTTGTTGGGGTATGTTTCATTTCACTTTTATGCCCGCATTATTTTTAGCGCATGTTACCTGCTGGCTTTTTACCCGATAGCCAACAGATATCACAACATCCAAATTATAACAATTAGTAGGTTTGGTAGAAAAATCGGAATTTCCGATTTTTCTCAACGAAGGTTCTTTTTCAAGTTCTCCTTCCTTGTAAATGTTGATGATGTGTTCATTTATTGTTGAACGTGATTTTTGAAATAATTGGCTCATTTGGTCAATAGTTAACCAAACGGTTTCTTCTTCCAATCGGACATCAATTTTTGTTTGCCCGTCTTCGGTTTGGTATAGTAGTATTTCGGATTTAGCCATTATACACTTTCCTCCACTAATTTAATTTCTTCCTCTGTCAAACCGTACAATTTATAAACCATTTGGTCTATTTCTTTGTCGGTCTTTTCAATCTCAGATTTAAGGCTTTGAATTTCTAGTTTCTTGTTTTCATAAACCTCCATCCATTCCATCTCGTCAGTTTTGCTCAGTTTTTTTAAACTTGCTTTTTTGATGGCTTTGTTTAGTTCTTTGATGAATACTGCGAAATCTAAAATAGACCAGTTTTGTAGTTTTTTACTAAGCTCAATTTTTGTTTTTGCGATAAGATAATTACTAAACTTTTGTGTTAGAGAATTTAAGTCTTTCGTTAGGGACAAGATTTTCAATGTATGATCAAACAAAACATTAATGTTGACTTCCGAAATGACAGGTATGGGTAATCTAGCCAACTGGTTAGTTCGGACTTTTGTAAAAGCTCCTTTTGTTAATTCAAAGGCAATTTTTTTAATGAAAAATGTCGCAAAACTTGAGTTTAGTACGGATAACAAGGCATGCAAGTATTGGTTAGTAAAACTCGTTTTGGGGTATATTGAGTATAGAGAACTTAACAAATAGTGATTGTCAGTATCAATTGTAGCAGTTATTCTATTTCCAGTTTCCCTTATTATTATTTTATTTGTTTCGTAAAATGATTTGTTTTTCCAATTTCTTGCTAACCAATCCCCATACATTAAGTAAAGGTCAAATTCATTAATAAAATACCTTCCTATGCCTTTGCCACGAAGTGCTCTTTTCCAAGGGGCTTCTAATTCCACATCGGATTTCTTTACATAAATTTTGTCGTTTCCTGTTTTGATACACTGTCTTATATGGCAGATGCTACCAAGTGTCTCAAATCTTAATAATTTGTTGAATAATTTTTGTTCATCAGGGTTAAAGAAAATATCAAAAGCTGAATTTTCAGATGAGAGAAAAGTTTTTTCATCAATGGTATAATCATAATCAATAGATAATTCTATTGGGGAGTTCACTTGTTTTCTGATTCTGATTTTATTTGTCTTATTATCTTTTTGACAAATCTTTATTATGCAGGTATGAATTGTTGGGTCTTCAAAAACATCCATGCCGAAATTGGTTATTTCTACAAGCTTATAATTATCAAGAATGCTTCTTCTCAGTTTTTTAGAGTAAAGATTTGATAATAGAGTATTAGGGATAATAAAGGATAAATGGCCTTGATTGTTTATAAGATGAATGCTTTTCTCAATGAATAATTCAAATAAGTCATATCTACCTTCAAGTAACTTGAATTCTTTATTGTAATAAACTTTCCGCTTTACGGTATTATCCATGCCATAAGGCGGATTCCCAATAACCACATCAAAACCACCATTTTGCATGATTTCCTTAAATTCTAAATTCCAATCAAATGCTTTGTTTCCGGCAATTTCCGGGTCGTCAATTAGTGAATTCCCGCATTTGATATTGTTGTTCAGATTTGAGAGTTTCCGGTCTTTGTGGGCGGTGCGCAACCAAAGTGAAAGTTTGGCAATCTCAACACTTTCTTCGTTAATGTCAACACCGAAAAGATTGTTTTCTAAAATTGATTTTTCTGTGTCAAACAAGCGTAAAGCTGTGTTGGTGAGTTCAGCAATAATGTCATCAATAGTTTTATGTTCCAGGATTAGAAAGTTCAAAGCCTGATTTAGAAAAGCACCACTGCCGCAGGCAGGATCAACGATTTTTAAAGAAAGCATCCAGTCTTTGTAGTCGTTCAGTTTTTTGTACAACTTTTTTCCTTTTACAGAAAGGTTCCCGTCTTTGGTTCTGTACGTTCCATCGAATTCGATTTCTTCAATTTCTAATTCCGTTCTTTTTTCATTGCAAAGCTTTCCAATTGTATTCTCAACAATGTATTGTGTGATGTATTTTGGGGTGTAAAAAACGCCGTCTTTTTTTCGTTTGCTTGTCAAGGGGACATGTCCCCTTGATGCCGATAGTTCGGCAGTTATTTCTTCAATCTCAGAAAGTGAATGTTCAAAAATATGTCCGAGAATATTTACATCGACTTCTGTATTGAAATCATATTCCGAAAGTTTGCGTAAATCATCAATAAGAATTTCATCGTCAATTCTCAGATTGTCCAATAATTCGTCCGGGTAAAAAAGTCCACCATTGTAGGCCGGAATATCATCGGCTTTTGTTTTTCCTTTTCGGCCAGTGTTCAGAAACCCAAAATACTGCTTATAAAGGTCGTAAATTAGTTTTTCCTGATATAATTCTTCGAGTTTATGGTAAGTGTCAATTATCCTTGAAATCGAATTTGGGGGCAAAAGTCCGCTGTCCTCGGCAAACAATATGAAAAGGAAACGGTCTAATAGTTTTTGCGATTTATTGAATAAAGTTAGCTTGTCTTTTTCGGGGTTGTTCTTAATTAGGTTTTCAAAAAGTCTGTTCTTGAATATTGAATAGTCTTTGTAAAGTTTATCAGAAATATCTTGTTCGTGAAATTTGGTCTCCTCTTTTAGTTTTATCGGCAAATCTGAAAAAACACTGTTTGAATTGAGAATCAAAAAGAGCAAATCAAAATCTGTTCGTTGCAAATGAAATAAATCGAATTCTTCAAACTCGTTTGCGTAATCAATGTAGAAACGTAATTTTTGAAAGTTGGAAGTGATTACATATTTGCAGTCCGGCTGGTTATTTTTGTAATTGAAAGCTTGTTCTGTTATGCTTTTTAAGTCCTTCGTTTTTGTGGATTTCAATTCAATTACAGCGACTGCCTTTTCGTTTTTGAGAATAGCACCGTCTGCCTTTTTTCCGTCTCCCTGATTTTTAAATTCACGTGCTAAATTGTAATCGTCGTTAGGTTTTAGAGTATAGCCAAAAACATCAACGAACAAGTCTCTTAGAAATCCGTCCTGGTATTCTTCCTCTTTGAGTTCCTTGATTTTTTCAATCTTGCTTGGGTTGTAATTCTCTCTGAATTTTTGAAATGCCTTTTCAACGAGTTCTTTGTCAAGATTACTCAGATGTTTTTGAATCACCGATTTTTGAAAGATTCCCATTTAACAGATTCTCTTTTTCATTAGTGTTCAAATTTACTATTAATTCTGAGCGCAGGAAAGAAATAGCTCTTTTGGTTTTTCAAGGCGGGTTTTGCGGGCAGGCAAAAACCAAATGGGCTATTTAAGCGGTGGGTTTTCATTCCTTTGTTTCTAGTTGAATTTTCGTTTCCAAAGCTTGCAGGTAACTCCTTTTATCTCCAACAAATATACAGAATAACAGCAATATCCCAGATACGATTAGTAAATTTGGTTCCTTTTATCTACTGTATTTTATGCAAAGTTTACAAGTTTCTATATCCATCGACTTAAAGCCTTCTTTACTTACCTTTGCCGCCACTAAAAAAAAAGAAATCATGGCCAGAAAAAGAAGACCGCTTCCATTAATTGAAAATTTAGAAATATTGGATGCAGGAGCCGAAGGCAAAGCTGTTGCGCGAACCGAAGAAAGAGTAGTGTTTGTACCGTTTGCCGCTCCCGGCGATGTTGTGGATGTGCAGGTGTATAAAAAGAAGCGCAGGTTTTACGAAGCCAGGATTACGAAATTTCACAAGAAATCGGAGCAACGTGTTGAGCCTGAATGCAGTCATTTCGGATTGTGTGGTGGTTGTAAATGGCAGCATCTCGACTACAAATACCAATTGGCTTTTAAGGAAAAACAGGTGAAGGACAGCATCGAGCGAATAGCCAAAGTGCCTTATGAAGAATTCCTCCCCATTATTGGTGCTGATAAAATTTACAATTACCGCAATAAGCTGGAGTTCACTTTTTCTGACCGGCGCTGGCTGACGGATTTTGATCCTTCAAAAGAAGCAGGCGGACCGGAAGACACCAACGGTTTGGGTTTCCACCTGCCGGGTATGTTTGATAAAATCCTCGACATTGAAAAATGTTATTTGCAGCAAGAACCTTCAAATGCAATCCGCCTTGCGGTAAAAGAATACGCATTAAAGCAAGGTCTGACTTTTTATAATGTGAGAAGGTGGGAAGGCTTTTTACGCAACCTCATTATCAGAACCACCAGCACCGGTGACTTAATGGTTATCGTCGTATTCAGAAATGACGATATGGATGTGGCTGATTTAATGCAGTTTCTTGGAGATCGTTTTCCTGAAATCACTTCCTTGATGTATGTCATCAACGAGAAAAGAAATGATACCATCACTGACAGGGAAGTTCATTTGTTTAAAGGAAATCCATTTATTATGGAGGAAATGCCTTCGCCCCTGCCAGGACAAAAACCACTAAAATTTAAGGTGGGCCCGCTTTCTTTTTTCCAGACAAATCCTGAGCAAGCTTTTGAACTCTACAAAACTGCTTTCGATTTTGCCGATTTTAAGGGTGACGAATTGGTTTACGATCTATATACAGGAACTGGTACGATTGCAGCCTTTATTGCACAATCGGTTAAAAAAGTGATTGGCCTTGAATATGTTGAAGATGCCGTACAGGATGCCAATGAAAATATGCAGTTGAATGGTGTTGATAATGCAGAATTTTATGCAGGAGACATGGTCAAATTGCTAACCCCCGAATTTATTTCAAAACATGGGAAACCAGATGTAGTACTGACTGATCCGCCGCGCGCCGGGATGCATGACAAAGTAGTGAAACAAATATTGAATATTGAGCCTGAAAAAATTGTTTATATCAGTTGCAATCCGGCAACACAGGCACGTGATATTGCATTGCTGGATGAGAAATATAAGATTGTAAAAGTGCAGCCCGTTGATATGTTCCCACAAACACATCACGTTGAGAATGTGGTATTACTGGTAAATCGCAAATCCCAATCTCCAAACCCCAAATAAGCTCCAATTATTAAAACTCAAAATTCAAACCGCATCAGTTTGTTTGAATTGTGAAATTTTTTGGATTTTGCTTTTTATTTGAAATTTGTTTTTTGAGATTTGGAATTTTCTCTTAACAAATCCACCACTTCCTCTGCATTCACATTTATTGCATCTACAGTAAAATGGGCTTGCTTGTAAAATGCTTTCCGCTCTTCCAGCTTTTGCTTAATTAGTTCACGGAGTTCCTCTCCAGTTTTTCCTTTTACGAGTGGCCGTGGTTTTTTGGCATGTGTCAGGCGGTGGGCAATAGCGGTTGGTGTCATTTCTAAGTAAACACTCACTCCTTTTTGGTTAATTTTTTCCATGGCATCGAAAAAACAAGGTGAGCCGCCACCGGTAGCGATGACTGTTTTGACAGCAGAAAAGCTCTCTTTAAGGGTGTCATGTTCAAGTTTTCTGAAAAGCTCTTCGTCATATTTCCCAAAGAAATCGTCAATTCGGATTTTATACTTTTTCTCGAAAATAATGTCTAAATCAATAAATCGATAACCCAGCTTGTGAGCTAGTTTTTTACCAAAGGTGCTTTTGCCCACACCCATAAATCCGATGAGATAAATTCTGTTCAAATTCTGTATTGGTTTATTTATAGCGACATGTTTTTGCCGGTATCAAAAATAATTAAAGTTCGCAAATTATAAATAAAGCATTCATATTTACTTTGCAATCCGTCAGAATGCCTAACTTTACCCTAAAAAAATATGAAAATTGGATTGGCATTGGGTGGTGGTGGCGCGAGGGGCTTTGCTCACATCGGTGTATTGAAAGTCCTCGAGAAAAATAAAATTCCTATTTATCAGATTAGTGGAACCAGTATTGGTGCTGTGGTTGGGGGTGCTTATGCAGTTTTCAGGGATGCCCAAAAGGTTGAAGCGTTTATGTTCGATTTTATCAATACCGATGTATTTAAAGAATTAAATCTTGATGTATTTGACCCGGATCCCGAGAAAAGTGTTAGTTATTGGAAACAATTAATTAAAACTACCCAGCGAAATATTTCACTGTTTAAAGCATGGAGGTACGAGTCAATGCTTAGTAAAGCACAGGTGAAGAAGATATTTGAGAGCTATCCTGAGGTGGAGATAAAAGATCTTCCAATTCGTTTTTCTGCTGTAGCAACTGATATGGTTACTGGTAGGGAAACGGTTTTATTGGAAGGAAGTTTGAAAAAGGCGGTTATTGCAAGTTCATCCATTCCCGGTGTTTTTCCGCTTGTTGAAATGCTGGACACCAAAATGTGCGATGGTGGAATTACTGATCTGGTTCCGGTTTATGTTTCCAGGGGACAAGGTGCGCAATATGTGATTGCAGTTGATGTTACAAAAAGTCTTGATGAGCGGGAAGAACTTGCAAACGGATTAAGTATTATTGACCGGGCTCAAACCATCCTGGCTTATCAACTATCCCGCGAAAGATTAGGAGGTGCCGACTGTGTAATCAGGCCGTCAAGTCATCGTTTTTCTTGGGCTTCGGTACGTTATATACCAGAAATTATTAAATCAGGTGAAATTGCTGCAGAACGGGTCATCCCAGCAATTAAAAAATCTTTGGGGATGTGATTTAATTGGTAATTATTGGCAGAAGTTTTCACTCTTTATCTGGTGAATTTCAGTGGCATATTCCAGATACGAAGATTTATTTCCTATTGATGGCTTTTTCTGCAGCAGCTACAATATTTGGGGCATCCAGTCCGTAAAAACTAAGCAATTCATCACTTGTTCCGCTTTGACCAAAACGGTCGTTTACAGCAACAAACTCCATAGGAACAGGTAATTTTTCCGCCAGTAATTGTGCGATACTATCTCCAAGTCCACCATTTTTCTCATGCTCTTCGGCACTGACCACACAGCCTGTTTTATTTACCGATTTCAGAACAGCTTCTTCGTCTAGAGGTTTGATGGTGTGAATATTAATGACTTCGGCACTGATCCCTTTTTGTTCTAATGTTTTTTGGGCTTCCAGTGCGTGCCAAACCAAATGGCCGGTTGCAAAAATACTGACATCACTTCCTTCTCGCATATGGATGGCTTTGCCAATGGTGAATTCGCAGTCGTTGGGAATAAAGTTCGGTACTTTCGGGCGGCCAAAACGTAGATAAACCGGACCAAAATGCTCGGCAATTGCCAGTGTGGCCTGACGGGTTTGATTAAAGTCACAAGGATTAATAACGGTCATTCCGGGAAGCATTTTCATCATACCAATATCTTCCAACGTTTGATGTGAAGCACCATCTTCACCAAGGGTAAGTCCTGCATGTGAAGCACAAATTTTGACATTTTTTTCTGAATAAGCAATCGATTGCCTGATTTGGTCGTAAACCCTGGCTGTCGAGAAATTAGCAAAAGTGCCCGTAAAAGGGATGAAACCGCCAATTGTTAGACCGGCTGCAATGCCCATCATGTTTGCTTCGGCTATGCCAATTTGGAAGAATCTGTCTGGAAATTCATCTACAAAAGCATTCATTTTCAAGGAGCCGATAAGGTCGGCACTCAGCGCTACAACTTTAGGGTTTGTTTTTCCCAGTTCAAGCAGTGCATCGCCAAATCCCGAACGGGTATCCTTGTAATCAATAATGTCAAAATTTCTCATATTTATTTTTGGTGCTTTCACTTATTTGTAATGGATTTGGGCATTCGTACTTGCAAGCTGTAGCCCGCAACCCGTAAGATTATATTTAATAATCCCCCAATGTTTCTTCTAATTGAGATAATGCAATTTCCAGTTGTTCATCGTTTGGGAAATTACCATGCCATTTGTGGGTTCCCATCATAAAATCAACGCCAGCGCCCATTTCGGTGTGCATTAATATCATTATTGGCTGCCCATTGCCAGTAAGCGTTTTTGCTTTATTTATTGTAGCAACAACATCTTCCATCTCATTTCCATTCATTTCAATGACCTTCCAACCAAAAGCTTCAAATTTTGCACGTAAATCCAACAAAGGCATGACAACATCTGTTGGACCGTCAATTTGTTTTTTGTTGTAATCGACTACTGCAATTAAATTATCGGTGTTTTTTGCGCCAGCATAAGTTACCGCTTCCCAAACCTGGCCCTCTTCAAGTTCTCCATCGCCCATCAGGCAAAACACTATTTTTGGATCTTTGTTTAACTTTTTTGCCAATGCAATGCCAATGGAGACTGACAGCCCTTGCCCCAGCGATCCTGTGGCTACCCTTATTCCCGGTAGTTTTTCGAGTGTGGCCGGATGGCCTTGCAGACGGGAATTCAATTTACGGAAACTGCCCAATTCATTTACTGGAAAATAGCCGCTCCTTGCCAATGAACTGTATAGGACAGGGCTAATATGTCCGTTAGAAACAATGAGTAAATCTTCATTTTTGGCATCGGGGTCAAAGGATGAAACATTGTGTTCGAGGATGTCGAAATACATGGCCGCAAAAAAATCGGTACAGCCTAATGAACCTCCCGGGTGACCTGATTGAGCACCGTTAATCATACGAACGATGTCTCTTCTGATTTGACTTGCAATTTGCTTTAATTCGGTAATCTCTGGCATATTAACTATTTGTTATTCAGAAAGTAAAGATGAATATTTATGTTAAATACATTCGCAGCTAAAGTAGGGGTATTTGTGGGCGAGCAACTGTTTTTTTATCAACAGCTTGTTAACGATAAAAAAGCAAAGATTTGCGGGTTTGTTTTGTTAAATCATGCCCGCTAAGCATTCTATTGTGTAATTTTAATAGCGTGTAGAAACCCTAATTTCCCTACTTTTGCACATCAATTTTATACTGATGAAAAAAGTTTTTGCCTCAATAGTCTTCCCTTTTTTATTGCTTGTTTTTACTGCTCCCCTTGTTTTTTCCCAAGGTTTCAAGGAGCAAAATGTTGATGCTAAAAATTGGGCCGATTCTGTTTATAACTCCTTTAGCCTAGAGGAGAAAATTGCGCAGCTCATTTTTGTTCGGGCAAATTACTCAGGGAAACCTTATTCGAAAGAGGTAGCCGATTACATTAAAAAATACAATATTGGAGGCATCACATTCTTTGCCGGTAACCCAATTGCCCAGGCTTTGCAAACCAATAAATGGAACGCCCTGGCAAAAACTCCACTGTTAATTTCTATTGATGCGGAATGGGGATTGGGGATGCGCTTAAAAAGCACTCAAAAATATCCCCTGCAAATGACGCTTGGTGCTGTGCAAAACGATAGCCTGCTTTATGCCATGGGAAAAGAAATTGGCAGGCAGTGCAAACGTATGGGTATTCAAATGAATTTTGCCCCTGTAGTGGATGTCAACAGCAATCCCCTGAATCCGGTAATTGGGATGCGTTCGTTTGGTGAAGAGCCGAATGCCGTTTCCCGGAAAGGCTACTTTTATATGCAAGGGATGCAGGATGAAGGCGTGATTGCCTGTGCCAAACACTTTCCCGGACACGGTGATACTTACCAGGATTCGCATAAAACACTACCGCAGGTGAAGCGTTCGAAGAAGGAGTTAAGGAAGATAGAATTAGCACCATTTCAATTTCTTGTTGATAGGGGAGTGGCTTCGATTATGGTTGCCCATTTGTCGGTGCCGGCTTTGGACAAAAGAAAGAATCATCCTTCCACTTTGTCAAAGAAAATTGTCACGAAGTTGTTGAAAGAGAAAATGGATTTTAAAGGCCTGATTGTTACCGATGCCCTCGACATGAAAGGCGTTACAAAATATTACAAAAAGGGGGAAGTTGCTCTGGAAGCTTTTAAAGCCGGGAATGATATTTTATTGATCCCAGATGATATTCCCGCTTCAATTGCATCGATTAAGAAAGCATTGGTGAATGGTAAGATTAAAGCAGAGCAACTCGAAAAAAGTTGTAAAAAGGTGTTGATTTATAAATATTTGTCTGGTGCCTGGAATGGGATTCCAGTGGATACTGCTTCGCTTTTGGCTGACCTTAATCAAAGACAATATTCCCGGACAATAGAGCAATTATTTGGAGAAGCCATTACGGTTCTGAAGAACAAAGAAAATCTCATCCCGATTAGTTTTCCCGATACCCTTCGTCCGGCTGTAGTAATAATAGGTACGAAAGACGAAACACGTTTCGAAAAAGTATTTACAGATTTTATGCCGCTTCCAGTGTTTCATTTGGAACATGATGCTGGTGTAGGTGCAAAGCAATCCGTGATGAATAGTTTGGATGGACATAATCTTGTGTTTATTGCAGTTGTTAATACAAATATTTTAGCATCAAAAAAGTTTGGTATTTCCGATGGAGACATTCAGTTTGTTGAGCACATTGCCCGTAATAAAACCACAGTTCTCGATTTGTTTGCAAGTCCATACAGCCTTGATTTCTTTAGCAATACTGATTTATTTGATGCAATTATTGTTTCGTATCAGGACAAGCCAATCGTGCAAAAAATATCGGCAGAAATCATTTTTGGAATGCATGCTTCCAACGGAAGATTGCCGGTGAGTACTGGTGGATTTTCGGTGGGTTACGGCCATTCGACACCAAAGTCGCGACTGACTTACGGTAATCCTTTAGACCTTGGAATTGACGCCACATTTTTACGAAAGATTGACTCAATTGCAATGGATGGAATCGATGTCAGAGCTTATCCGGGATGCCAGATAATTGCAGCAAAAGACGGCGTAATTTTCTACGATAAATCATTTGGCTTTCATACTTACGACAATCAAAATCAAGTGAAAAAGACCGATGTTTACGACCTGGCATCGCTTACTAAAATACTGGCAACAACATTGTCATTGATGAAATTGACTGATGAGGAAAGGATAAATATTGATGCCCGGCTTTCTGATTATTTGCTTTTTGCAAAAGGAACCAACAAAACCGATTTGGGTTTTCGTGAAATACTGACCCACCAGGCTGGCCTCCAAAATTGGATACCTTATTATAGGAGTACCATTGTCAAGGATTTTTGGGATACTACTTTTTACAGAGCCGCTATTTCAGAAGAATTTCCGGTAAGGGTTGCTGAAAATATGTACATCCGCGAAAACTACAATCACGAAATTTACCAAAAAATACTGGATTCGCCACTTGGCGAAAAAGAATACACTTACAGCGATTTGGGCTTTTACCTGATGATGGAAATGACGCAGCAAATTACCAACAATCCCTTTGATAATTATGTTTATTCGAGCTTTTATAAGCCAATGGGATTGAATAATATAAGATATAAACCCAGGCGTTTTTTTGGTCTTGACAGAATTATTCCAACAGAAAACGACAGGGAATTCCGTCATCAGCAATTGCTTGGTGATGTGCACGACCAGGGGGCTGCCATGATGGGTGGGGTTTCAGGCCATGCCGGTTTGTTTGGGAATGCTTATGATGTGGCTGTGGTAATGCAGATGTTGCTAAATGGAGGAAATTATGGAGGAAGAAATTTTATTGAAAAAGAAACGGTGACAGAATTTACGTCGGTGCAATTCCCTGAAAATGACAACCGTCGTGGATTGGGATTTGATAAACCGATGCTGGAATTTGAGGAGCATCGTGGCAATTGCAAGTCAGCTTCACCGGCAAGTTTTGGGCATTCAGGATTTACTGGAACCTATACTTGGGCTGACCCCGAAACCGGTTTGGTTTATGTATTTTTGTCGAACCGTGTTTACCCGGATATGAACAACGGAAAAATCATGAAATTAGACATCCGGACAAATATTCACCAACTGTTTTATGAAGCGATTGGAAGGTAAGCCAAAAAGACTTTCCAACGTGCGCAGCTCCTGGAAGAGTCTGCCAATGAACCCCAAATAATACATCAGTTACCTTGTCCTTTAGGTCAGGGTTTAACCCGAAACCCGAGCCCCGCAACCTTGACCCACAACCACTCACATAGCCATCATCACCATCACCACGAAGTGGAAGGAAAAAAACTGTTCTGGACAGTTTTGCTCAATCTTACGATTACCATTGCCGAGTTTGTAGGTGGAATATTTTCGAACAGCCTGGCACTTATTTCAGATGCATTCCACAACCTGGGAGATACTTTCGCTATCCTGATTACATGGATTACAGTAAAAATAAGTAAACGGCCATCTGATCACGCGCACACATTTGGCTACAGAAGAATTCAAATACTTGCTGCACTTTTTAATTCAGTTACGCTTATTGCCATTTCAATCTTTTTGCTTTTTGAGGCTTATGAACGCTTCATGAATCCTGAGCCAATCAAAAGCCTTGTGATGCTTGTTGTGGCTTCCATTGGGTTAATAGCCAACCTCGTAAGTGTATTTCTTCTGCAAGCACATCAAAAAGAAAATATCAATATCAAAGCTGCTTATCTGCATCTCATTGGCGATACTTTGTCGAGTGTGGCTGTAATTATTGGAGGGGTTCTGATTTACTTTTATTCAATTTACTGGATCGATCCACTCATTACTGTTATCATCAGTTTGTATATTATCAAGGAAACATATCAGGTACTTTATCGCACTTATAAAATATTAATGCAGAGTACACCTCCCGGAATTGAAATCAGTAAAGTTGTTGAAGTATTGCTGATTTTGCCCGAAGTGAATGGTGTGCACCATATTCACATCTGGAATTTAACCGATACCGAAATGCATTTTGAAGGTCATTTAGATTTGGAAAAAGATTTGCATGTGAGTGAAAGTTCAAAAGTGATCGATAAGGTGCAGGCTTTGTTAATTGAAGAATTTGGGATTAAACACATTACCATCCAACTGGAATTTAACCGTTGCGATGACAAAGAAATTATTCACCAGGAAAACAAAAATAATGAATGATAAAATGAAGAATGGCCTGCTGTGGGTTTTGGCAGCTGTAATAACAATTGGATTGGTAATTTACCAACGCTCAACGGGTCCAACTTATCCAGTAAGGGGAGAAGTGGTAATTGGAAACGAAACCGTTTCATACAGACTTATCCGCTCATTTTCTGGAGAGGAGAATGCCGGAATTATTATTCCTGTCAATGATAAAAGTATCACGGGGAAGATTACTTTCAAACGCTATAAAAGTTACGATGACTGGTTAACGGTTGAAATGACCAGAACAGGTAATGAACTGATAGCCTTGCTGCCCAACCAACCGCCGGCGGGGAAAGTTATTTATAATGTGAGCCTGTTTAAGGACGGTACAGAGTATCAATTGACCGATGAACCGGTGATTATTCGTTATACCGGTGAAGTGCCCCGGCCCATATTAATTCCGCATATTTTCTTTATGTTCTTCTCAATATTATTTGGATTGCGGGCAGGCATCGAAGCGGTGCTTAACAGAAAGGATATTCGCTACTTTGCAGGAGTGACGACCGTTTTTATTTTTATTGGCGGATTAATCCTTGGCCCGATTGTCCAGAAATATGCCTTTGATGCCTTTTGGACGGGTTGGCCTTTTGTTCACGATTTGACAGATAATAAGACAATCGTGATGTTTATTTTCTTGCTGATTGCGTGGTGGCGATTGAAGAAAAAACCGGAGAAACGAATCTGGGTTTATATTGCTATGCTTGTGATGATTGCTGTTTACATCATTCCGCACAGTGAAATGGGCACTGAAATTGATTTCAGGGAACAGGAGGCAAAAACGGAGAGTTTAAAATAACTTATTATTAACAAGGCTCCGATGCA
>QMPA01000056.1 GCA_003650365.1 Bacteroidota bacterium
AACGAAAAACAGTATGCTTTTTCTTAACCTGATTAGCGAAAGCAAACAGATGATTTTGCAAGCAGTCAATCTCTACAAATCGCATCGCGACTTCATTAATTACAATAACGAAGGTTGATTAGAAATATCAAAATTATAAGTGGAGGGCAGTCTGGTGTTGATCGGGTTGCCCTTGATTTTGCTCTTGAAAATCAGATTTCCTGTGGTGGCTTGTCCTGAAATAGGTTGATACAAAAAGTAAACAAATTTCAGGACAAGACACTTATTCCCCTATTTCCAATTCCCTCACACCCAATTTACTCTTTAACATCAACAACCAGTGACTTGACCTGTAATTCTTTTCCGGAGAGCAATTCGTGATAAAAACTATTGCATTTTGGACAAGGGTCAAAAGCACTGTCGATGTCAAATTCATGGGTGCAATCGCTACATTTTGCCCGTGCCTGAATTTTATTGATTTGGATGTTTGCCTTTTCGAGAAGGGTATTCTTTACAGCCATTTCCATTGCGGTTTCCAATGCCAGAAATTCGATGCCCGACATGGTTCCCACATCCAGCACCAATTCAGTTACTGCAGAACCTTTGGCCTTTTTGGCTTCGGTCTCCGCAATTTCAATAATACTCATGGCGATGGAGAACTCGTGCATTATTTTGGGTAATTGGTGATTGGATAATTGCTTATTCGATAATTAGTCATTTGGCTGAAGACTGCTGACTATCAACTTTATTTGGTATTTAGCGAATAGTCGCCTGACCACTTCTTTTGATCTGGTGTATTAGAGGTCGGACGATTGCCGACTGTCCGAAGGACCGCTTTGCGGAAGACTTCCAACTTCCAACTTCCAACTGCCAACTGCCAACTTCCAACTTCCAACTGCCAACTTCCAACTATCTCCTACCCGGATAAACCTTCAATGCCTCATCCAGTACTTTTATAGAAGCTTTCAGGTCTTCTACTTTAAGCACATAACTGATACGAACCTCATCTTTTCCTTTACCAGGTGTTGAATAAAAACCGGAAGCAGGAGCGAGCATTACCGTTTGATTCTCGTAAGCAAAATCTTCGAGCAGCCACTGACAGAATTTGTCAGAGTCATCAATGGGTAGTTTAGCCACAACATAAAAAGCGCCGGATGGATTGGGGCAAAAAGCGTCTTTAATATTATTGATACCTTCCACAACTGCATCCCTGCGTGCCAGGTATTCTTTCGTTACTTTTTCAAAATAACTGTCTGGCGTATCGACAGCAGCTTCAGCAGCCACTTGTCCAAAAGTCGGCGGGCTTAAACGGGCTTGTGCAAACTTCATAGCTGTAGATATCACATCCTTGTTCTTAGAAATCATCCAGCCAATACGCACACCGCAGGCACTGTAACGCTTAGAAACAGAATCAATAAGTATTACATTCTTATCAATTCCGTCTAAATGCATGGCTGAATAATGTTTTTTACCGTCGTAAGTAAATTCACGGTAAACCTCATCGGAAATCAAAAAGAGGTTGTGCTTTTTCACAATATCCCGTAGGGTTTCCAATTCTTCTTTGGAATAGAGATAGCCAGTTGGATTATTGGGATTGCATACCAAAATAGCTTTGGTTTTGAAAGTAATATTCTTTTCAAATTCTTCAATGGGTGGCAGTGCGAAGCCTGTATCAATAGAAGAAAAAATGGGTTTTACACTGATGCCGGCATTGGTGGCAAATCCATTGTAGTTTGCATAAAAAGGTTCAGGGATAATTACTTCGTCACCGGCATCCATGATCGTTTGAAAAGCAAACAGTAAAGCTTCGGAAGCACCGGCACCGACAATAATCTCATCAGCTTCAACATCAATATCCACCGTTTTGTAGTAGTCCACCAGTTTTTTCCGCAGCGATGGCATTCCGGCCGAATGGCTGTATTCAACCACATTGGGCTCAAAATTCCGAACAGCATTCAGTGCTATTTCCGGCGTCTCAATATCAGGTTGACCAATATTCAATGGATAGATTTTTACTCCCCTTTTACGGGCGGCTTCTGCGAATGGAACCAATTTACGGATTGGGGATTCTGGCATCGCCTTTCCCTTTTTTGAAATATTAAGCATAATTTTTTCTTTGATAATATAAAAAGCGCCAGGCAGTCCTTGATTTTTAGCAAAGAACCGCATAGCGCCCCAATAAAAACTTTATGTTTTGAAATCTATTTATTAATAGGTGCAGCACCAGTACTCGTTTTTTTCTCCGGAAGGGCTTCAGCAGGTTTAGCAACTACTTTTCCTTTAATTCTTAATACAATAGAAGCCTTGTTCTTCGCATTTGAATAAACAGTTACTGTCTTGTTAAAAGCACCTATTTTCGAAGTGTTGTATGTCACCTTAATTTTACTGTCTTCGCCAGGCAATATAGGTTCTTTTGGCCAAGACGGAACAGTGCAGCCACAAGAGGAACGTGGTTTTGAAAGAATTAAGGGTTCGTTACCAGTATTGGTAAATACAAAATTAAATGTACCATCCCCTCCTTTGTAAATATCACCATACTCGTGAAGAACTGTTTTAAAGGTGATAGACGGTCCATTCATTTTCTCATCCATTTCTTTTTTCTGAGAGACTTCCTGAGCAGAAACTGCAGTAACAGTTAGCATCAAGGCCAATGTAACTAAAATACTTTTCATCATTTTTTTTTTAAAATTAACGGACAAATGTAACAAAATAATATCTACTACAACCAAATATTCTAAATTGAAAATTATGGGCTTACTTTTTCATTAAGCTGTGCCATTGTTTTTTTATATCCCTATATTTGTAACTCATTGTCATTCCACTTAATATTACAATTATGAAAAATTTGACTTTTTTAATTATTGCAGTTCTGTTTTTTTTGGCAATAAATTTTTATGGACAGGAACTAATAAATGCACTGGAAATAACATCCTTAAATATTAATATAAATGGTGATGATGTAATGAATAAAAGTACTGACGGACGGATGCTGATCCCTTACAACCCTACTGAGATTAAGCTTTTCCAAAATGATAATTTTGCCTATTGGGTAGCGTTTAAATACAAACAATGTGAAAAAAAAGTAAAACTAACAAGCAATACTTTTGTAGAAACGAAGGATGGGGATGTGATTAATGGTAGTAGTGCTAAAATGAAACACTCAATTGAGGATGACCAGCCAACTTGGTTTATTGCTTATACGAGGGATACAATCGAGATTAAAAATGACAGCAAACTTACTTTTATCGCGGGTTTTGATTACGATATGCGCAGCAGTAATTAGTTGTGAAGACTTCCTCAGCTAAATTCAATTTCAAAATAAATTACAATTCTTCCCCGCACATCTTGCAATATTTGGCATCATCATCATGCTCTGAATAATTACAATTCTGACAAACCTGGGTATTGCTTCTTTTCTTAGATTTCATCACCATCTCCGTCGTAATTATTCCTGTCGGAACAGCAATTATAGCATAACCAACAATCATCAACAAAGAAGCAAGCGTTTGACCGGCAATGGTATGTGGGGCAATATCACCATAACCAACAGTTGTAATTGTAACAATGGCCCAGTAAATAGAAACGGGAATATTGTCGAAGCCATTTTCGGGCCCTTCAATTAAATACATCACTGAACCAATAATAACAACGATAGTTATAATGACCTCCAAAAAAACGATAATTTTAGCCCGGCTATTGCTGAACGCTGTTGCCAAAGTATTGGCAGCACCAACAAAGCGCATGAGTTTAAGCACCCTGAAAATTCGTAACAATCGCAAAATCCGTATAACCACAAGATAATGCGAACCTACAAGAAACAAACCAAGGTAAGTAGGGATAATAGCCAGGAAATCAATAATTCCATAGAAACTAAAAATATACTTCTTAGGATTATTTACAGTGTAAATCCGAAGAGCATATTCTATTGTAAATAAAATTGTCAATACCCACTCAATAACATCAAACCAGTTGCCATATTTCGTATCAAGGCTTACAACGCTGTCGAGCAGAACGATAACAACACTCAGGATAATTGCTAAAAACAAAAGAATATCAAAAGCTTTCCCCTTTGGAGTATCAGCCTCAAAAATGATATCGTGGATTCTTTTTCTCAGGTCTGGTTTTGCCATTTGTCAAGCGTTTTGCTTATGGCACTAAATTAGAAAAATAAGCCCTACATCAAAATTGAAAGTAAATATTTATCTTTGCCCATTCAATAATCACTAAAACTATAGAAATGAAAAAACAATTTATCGCATTAATTACTATTGTTGCAGTTGGCTTCTTCTTCATGAATTTTACTATCCAAACTGAGGAAAATTCCAGCTTAGGTAAAAAAACAAATTTTGAAATTCCGGAAAATATTCAGGGAATCATCGACAATTCATGTTATGGTTGTCATCATACTGATTCAAAAAATGAGAAAGGAAAAAAGAAATTGGATTTTGACAAATTAGCTGATCTCAAAACTTATAAACTTGTTGGTAAACTGGCTGATATTTCAGAGACAGTCGTAGAAGGCGACATGCCTCCTGAAAAAGCTGTGAAGAAATATCCGGAACTGAAACTATCGGATGAAGACAAAGCCACGCTTGGAGATTGGGCAAAATCTACGGCTGAAGAACTCTCAAAATAGAAAGAAGATAGCCGCGAATGCGCGAATATTTTATTAACCTGAGTTTGAGAAAAAATTTAAAACCTGAAGCAGATGAAAAAGAAAACGATTTGGATAACTTTATTGGTCATTTTTATTGTCGTTCAATTGATTCCGTCTGGAAGGCCTGAGGTAATCAAAGACAATCCCAACGACCTTTTGCTGAATAATCAAGTGCCCACGGCGGTTGAAAGTATGCTCCGGACTGCTTGCTACGATTGCCACTCAAACGAAAGTATTTATCCCTGGTATGCATACATTGCACCTGTTTCTTTTTTAGTAAACCGCGATATTCGTGTTGGCCGCGAAGAATTAAATTTTTCAGATTGGGAAGCCTTTAATAAGGTTGAAAAGGCTAAATTACTGGATGGAATTATTGAAGCCGTCGAAGCGGAAGAAATGCCAATGGCCATCTACCCACCGCTTCACCCCGAGGCAAAACTGAGTACAGAAGACAGAAAAGTTTTAACTGACTGGGCAGAAAGTTTTGCTGAGAGCTTGTTTGAATAATAAGGTTTACAACCAAATAACTATTTACTCTCAATTAATTTAAAAAAAATGAAACGACTTACACTATTAGTCATCCTGCTTTATTGCGGAACAATTATTGGGCAAGCACAGGAAATCGAACCTATTAGTAATATAGAAACAGCTACGAGTATCACTCCTACTCAAAAGAATAGTATTCCTCAGAAACGTCAGGAAACTTCAAGTAGCCCCTATATTGTGTTAGACTTTGAAGGTCTTGGAAACAATGATCCGATTATGGATTTCTATAACGGCGGTTTAAGTGGAAAGGGAAACTCCGGGGTAAATTATGGTATTGAGTTTGGAACTGCGCTTGGCAAAATTGATGCGGATGCAGGAGGGAATGGAAATTTTGCAAACGAGCCATCACCTTCAACTATTATGTTTTTCCTAAGCTCAGACCAGGTTTACCTTAATGTTGCGGCTGGTTTTACAACAGCATTTTCGTTATACTATTCAGGAGGTTGCGATGCTTCTTATGAAGTTTACGATGGGCTTAATGGTACAAGGTAATCTTCTTGCATCTGCACTACTTCCGGCTAATGGCAACAACAATTGTACTGGAGATCCTAATGGATGGTATTGTAACTGGGACCCTGTTGGTGTCACCTTTACAGGAACTGCAAAATCTGTTGTTTTTATTGGGGATACTGATTATATTGGATTTGATGACATAACTTTTGGAACAACAATTCCTGGCCCACCACCAATACCCCTCGCAAACTGGTCGTTAATTCTTGGAATTTTATTAATTGCTACGTTTATTATTTTTCATTTTAAAAGAAGGATAGCCTAATAATTTAAAAAATAAATAGGCTTGTTTTACTCATTCTGATTTTCAGCGGCGCAATTATTGGGAAAGCATAAGAAATAGGCTGTCTAAACCATCCATTTTTTTTAGCTTTGCAGCCGCAAAATCAATTAACAATGTTTAACGACTATTTGTGTTGATAGACGCTATCTTGCAGCTTTTATTCAAATGAAAACATCATGCTTTATTTAATTATTTTACTTCCGCTTTCTTTCACCATCCCAACAATTTTTTTGTGGACAGTTTTTGAAAAAGCTGGCCGGAAAGGATGGGAAACGATGCTTCCTTTTTATAATTTGTATGTGTTTCTTTTAATTATTAAGAAACCATTGTGGTGGTATGCATTATTGCTAATCCCTTTTCTGAATGTTTTTATGTATATGCTGATGTTGGTTGAATTGGCGAAAGGTTTTAGTAAATACGGATTGGGCCAGCAGTTTCTGGCAGTTATACTACCCTATTTTTACTTTCCGTATCTCGGTATGAAAGAGGACGAAGTTTTTGTTGATCCCGATAAAAGACCTGAAGTAAAAAAAGGGATGATTCGCGAATGGACCGATGCCATTATTTTTGCTGTTGTTGCTGCAACAATTATCCGTACTTTTTTACTGGAAGCCTATACTATTCCTACTTCTTCAATGGAAAAATCATTGTTGGTGGGCGATTATCTTTTTGTAAGTAAAATCAATTACGGCCCCAAAGTACCCAATACACCAATTGCTTTTCCATTTGTTCATCACACCATGCCAGGCACTACTTCTACAAAGTCATATCTTGAGTGGATTCATTTGCCATATTATAGATTCCCGGGTTTTGGAACGGTACAACACAATGACGCAGTTGTGTTTAACTATCCGGCCGGAGATACGGTTTCGACACGTTTTCAAAGCAATGTAAGTTATTATACATTGATAAACGAATATGGCCGCGAAAGGGTATGGAGCGACAAACGTAATTTTGGGGAGATCGTGGTACGGCCGGTTGACAAGCGGGAGAATTATGTGAAAAGGGGGATTGGGATGCCCGGCGATACGCTTCAGATTATTAATAGACAGGTTTTTCTTAATAGCCGGGAAGCGGTTAATCCGGAAAAACTGCAATACCAATACAAAGTTTTTACTGATGGAAGTAGCATTAATCCAAGAGTTTTAGACAGGCTAAATATTACTGAAGGAAGCCGTGGCAATGCACCCGGCGAGTTTCTTTATGTACTTACGACAACAGCAAAAAAGGAATTAGAGAAATTACCTATCGTAAAAAAAATAGAAGTTTTGAATGAAAAACCGGGAAATTGGCATCCTGAAATTTTTCCTTTTAACAATGCTTACAAATGGAACCGTGATAATTTTGGTCCTTTGTACATTCCGAAAAAAGATGTTCCCATTAATTTGACCGCAAAGAATATTGTGATTTATGAACGACTTATCCGCACTTACGAAGGGAATGATTTGCAAGTGAAAGATGGAAGCATAATTATAAATGGTACGGAAACAAATACTTATACGCCCAGGATGGATTACTATTGGATGATGGGTGATAACCGCCACAATTCGGCCGATTCGCGCTATTGGGGCTTTGTGCCCGAAGACCACATTGTTGGTAAAGCAGAATTTGTTTGGCTTTCATTAGACCAAAATAAATCATGGTTTAGCGGGAAAATTCGTTGGAGCAGACTCTTCTCTATTGTTCATTAACAAGATCGCACGCTTTTACTCATTAATTACTACTTTTGTTTTAAATTAAAAAAACAAATGCCGGTTCAATCCAATAAGCTAAAAGCGAATAAACTGAAGGAACCCAAAGCCAAGCCAGTAAAGAAAAAACGCAAGCTTGCGGGTCAGAAAGGTAAAGTAAAGAAATCTTCCTCAAATGGTTTTGACCCACGTTTAAAACGTGTAATAGGTTTTTTCTTTTTATTGAGTTCCATGTATTTATTTTTGGCTTTTAGCTCGTTTTTTGTAAACTGGTTTGATGCCAATCCGGTGAATCCAGTTAGCCAGTCAATTGGAAATTATTTTAGCGACCATGCCCAAATTGTCGAAAACTGGACTGGCCGATTTGGCAATTGGTTGTCGCATCTTCTGGTTCTGAATGGGGTAGGAGTGGGTGCTTTTACCCTTTCAATTATTTTTCTTGGATTGGGTTTGAAAATGTTGCTGAATGTACGTTTGTTCAAACTATGGCCCTGGTTTCAAATCCTGGTTTTGGGACTACTTTGGTTGCCGGTACTTTTCAATTTAATCTATCCCGACCATCCCGATAATATTCTTGGTGGCTTTGTCGGGCATCAGCTTAATTTTTGGATGCATGGATACCTTGGTCAAATTGGCATCATTTTCCTGCTCATTTTTATTCCGGCAACTTTTATCCTTATCGATTTTAAGTTTAATTGGAAACGTAAGAAACCGAAAGCGGACAAAGACTTGCTGCAAGATTCCTCAAGTAAAAACAAACGTAAAGAAGATATTTACAATACGGTAGAGTTTTCTGTTGATGAGGAAGAAGAGGAACAAAAAGTAATCAAGGTCTCAGATAATATTCCGAATGATGATTTTGGTATTGAATTAGATTCAGCAATTCCGAAAAAAACTGAAAATAAGAAAGAAGAAAAAGAGGATGATCTTGAACTTACAATTGAAGAAACGATTGTAGAAGAGAAGGTGAAGCAAGCATTGAAGCCAGGAGACCATTTTGGGGTTGATACTGAATTTGATCCGCGCCTTGATTTACCGGATTTCAAAATGCCTCCGCTTGACCTGCTTGTTGAGTATGACGATGGGAATATAAGTATCGATAAAGAAGAACTGGAATCCAACAAGAATAAAATTGTTGAAACGCTGAACCATTATGCCATCAGCATCACCAAGATTAAAGCAACGATTGGACCTACTGTTACCTTATATGAAATTGTCCCGGCACCGGGTGTGCGGATTTCACGGATTAAAAATCTGGAAGACGATATTGCCCTAAGCTTGTCGGCAATGGGAATCCGAATTATTGCACCAATACCCGGAAAAGGAACTGTCGGTATTGAAGTGCCCAATAGGAATCCAAATATTGTTTCCATGCGATCGATTTTGAGTTCCGAAAAGTTTCAGAATAATAAATACGAATTGCCCATTGGCATTGGAAAAACAATTGCCAATGAAAGTTTTGTAGCCGATCTGGCAAAAATGCCGCATATACTAATGGCCGGTGCTACAGGACAGGGAAAGTCTGTTGGTTTAAATGCAATTATTGCTTCGCTTTTATACAGCAAGCATCCGTCCGAACTGAAATTTATTTTGGTCGATCCCAAGAAAGTCGAGCTCACTTTGTATTCCCGTATTGAGCGGCACTACCTTGCAAAATTGCCCGATTCAGAAGAGGCGATAATTACCGACACGCGCAAAGTTGTTAGAACGCTAAACTCCCTCGGTATCGAAATGGATAACCGCTATGAGTTGTTGAAAGATGCGCAGGTGCGTAATATAAAAGAGTATAATCAAAAGTTTATTACGCGAAAATTAAACCCGGAACATGGCCATCGCTACTTACCTTATTTTGTGTTGGTTGTTGATGAATTTGCTGACCTTATTTTAACGGCTGGAAAAGAAGTAGAGAGCCCAATTACACGTTTGGCACAATTGGCACGGGCAGTGGGAATACACTTGGTAATTGCCACACAAAGGCCTTCGGTAAATATTATTACCGGAACCATTAAAGCAAATTTCCCGGTACGGATTGCGTTCAGGGTTATTTCAAAAATCGATTCGCGCACAATTCTTGATACCGGCGGTGCCGACCAATTGGTTGGAAGGGGCGATATGCTCATGTCAACAGGCAGCGACCTTATTCGTTTGCAATGTGCATTTGTCGATACGCCTGAAATAGGGGAGGTAACAAGCTATATTGGTGCGCAGCGTGCTTATCCCGATGCTTATCATCTTCCTGAATATGTTGATGAAGAAAAAGATGCCAAGCCCGATTTTGATATCAATGACCGTGATGAATTATTTGAAGATGCCGCATTGATTATTGTTCAAACACAGCAAGGATCAACCTCACTATTGCAGCGTAAATTAAAGCTGGGTTACAATAGGGCTGGAAGAATAATTGATCAGTTAGAGGCTGCCGGAATAGTAGGTGCGTTTGAAGGAAGTAAAGCCCGTGAAGTTAAAGTAGCTAACGAAATGGCTTTGGAACAGTTTTTGAAGGATTTGAATAGGAATGATGAAGATATTAATTAATAGATAAAAAATGAAAAAGACATTGTTAGTTTTCTCCCTGCTGCTTAGCGGGATTGTATTCGCTCAAAGTGAAAAAAATGCCGAACAGTTGCTTGAAAAAGTGGTGAATAAAACAGCTTCCTACGAAAATATGAAGGTTGAAATCTCCTACACCATGGTTAATGTTGAGATGGATATCAACGAAAAAAAGGAAGGGCTTATCTTTATTTCAGGAGATAGTTACCGCATTGAAATGGAAGGACAGATTATTATTTCGGATGGTAAAACCATTTGGACTTACCTGGTAGATTCAGAAGAGGTGATGGTGAGTGATGTGGATGAAAGTGATGAGAGTATTTCTCCAACAAAGATTCTGACAACTTATAATAGCGATTATAAAGCCAAATATGATGCAGACAGGAAATATAAGAATGCAGATTTAAAGGCAATTAATCTGCGCCCAAACGATGGGAAACAATTTGAAAAGATGAGTATTTTGGTGAACCAAAAGAAATTAAGTCTGGAAAGCTTTTCTATATATGATAAAAACGGAAATGTTTTTACTTACCACATTATTAAATTAACACCAAATCTTGACTTGCCTGAAAATACCTTCGGCTTTAATCCTGCCGATTATCCTGATGTTGAGGTGATAGATATGCGATAAAACTTAATGGGTTTTTTTATACTTCGATTTGTAAGAATAGCCTAAATAAACTATTGTAATCCATCCCCCAATAAACAAGCCACTACCAATAATTGAAACGGAAGTAAGGATTATTCTAAGCACATTGGATGGTTCAAAAAGCATAATGTACAATGGTGTACAGGACACGACAATTCCGCCAACGAAAAAATAATAAATGTACCTTAAGCGCGATTCGCGAACATATTGGTTTTTAAAAGCAAATCCCAGTAGTACAATTGTATGAAAAATATGAAGTGTAATTGCTGTGTTGAAAAAGGCGTAATCAATATCAGGGGAATAAAATGCAATCCTTACCAATACCAGCAGCAGAATTGCGGCTAAACCAAGAAAACCGGAAGCTATCAGCGTCTTTTTTGTCATAACTTTGTTTTTGCAAAGATATATAATCAAATGCAATATATTCGCATTGATTTTGTTAAATGGAATGAGTTTGAATAAATAAAAATAATAAAAAATGAATACTTCTGTCGACATCAGTTATTATCCGCTTAAGGATGAGTTTATTCCACCTATTAAGCATTTTATTGATCGATTAAATATGCACAACAGCATTGTTGTTAAAACCAGTGGAATGAGTACGCAGGTTTTTGGAGACTATTTTGAAGTGATGGCTATTCTTACCAAAGAGATTCACAAATCTTTCGAATTACCACACTCAGTTTTTATTCTGAAAATTGTAAATGCTGATTTGCAAATACACTCTGGAGTTAATCCAAGTTTGTAAAACCGATTATATTTTACGAATAGCAAATAAGAATTGACCGAATTGGGCCTAATGCCTAAATGCACAAAACACAATAATCAAACAACAAACAAATCTCAAATTTTAATATCAAAAACGCAAACTGTTAGATATGAAAAATGTTAAATTTTGGAATTTGCATGATTGCAAATTATAATTTATTTGTTTTTTGTATTTTTTGGTTTATCCAGCTTAGGAATTTATAGTTTTGAAAAAAATAAAATGCATCACATGGCAGATTACCCAATATCTTTTAGATGAGTGACTTGATTCAGTTCTTTCTGGAGCCCTATCAAACAGCAACAACATTCAATATCATTCTTGAATTTCTTGCGGCCCTCTTTGGGGTAATCAGTGTGTTTTACGCCCGAAAAGAGAACATCCTGGTTTTCCCAACGGGTATAATCAGTACGGCCATTTATGTCTATTTGCTTTCGCAATGGACTTTGTATGGCGACTTAATCATCAATGTTTACTATACCCTAATGAGTGTTTACGGCTGGTATATGTGGCATAAAGTGATTGATGACAAACATGCGCATATTGCCATAAGTCGTACAAATACACGGGATAAACTGAAGGCGTTTGCTATCTTTTTATTTACTTCGATTTTTGTAATTGTGGTTTATCGTTATTACGATGTAATGCCCAATCATTTGAATTTTACTGAAAGTGTGGCTTATGCATGGCAACATCTTAGCTCGGGTAAACTTGAAGATTTTAGGATGGCAACCCCTTTTCTCGATACATTTACAACGGGTATTTTCTTTGCAGCCATGTGGCTGATGGCCAATAAAAAAATTGAAAACTGGACTTTGTGGATTGTAGGCGATGTGGTTTCTATTCCATTGTATTTTGTAAAAGGATATGGTTTTACGGGGATTCAATATGCCATTTTTCTTGGTATTGCAATTATGGCGTATTTCTCCTGGAGAAAAGCAATTGAAAATCAAAACAAAGATTTAAGCAATGCTTAAAAGAATTGCGATAACAGGTCCTGAGTCAACAGGAAAAACGCAATTGGCAGAAGACCTGGCTTCCTATTTCAGAGCCAATAGGGTCCCCGAGTTTGCTCGTGAATATTTTGAAGGAAAACAGGGGGATTATACTATTGAAGATATTCTTGCCATTGCAAAAGGGCAGTTGGCGGAGGAGGAAAAACTGGCTGCAAATACCACCGGCATTTTGTTTTGCGATACGGATATAACTGTAACTAAAATTTGGAGCCAGGTAGTATTCGATAACTGTCCTGATTGGATTAGTGAAATGTTCGTTCAGCACCGCTACGACCTTTATTTATTGTGTTATCCTGATCTTGAATGGGAGGACGATCCTTTAAGGGAAAATCCCACAGACCGTTTGTCTCTTTTCGAACTTTATCAAGAAGAGCTTGAAAATGCAGGATTCAATTATGCGGTTGTGAAGGGTAGGGGAGAACAGCGTTTGGAAAATGCGATTAACTTTGTCAAGCGTTTGACTGATGAAAGATCCTGAAAAAACGAATACCAAAGTTTTACACCTTGCCAGGTGGTATCCCAACCGGTACGATCCCATGCCAGGACTGTTTATTCAGCGCCATGTTGAAGCTGCAAATAAGTATAGCGATGTTGGCGTTGTTTACACACACATAGTCGAAGAAGAAAAAATAAAAGGGATTTACGAATTGGAGGAAAGTGTTATTAATGGTGTTCCCACAGCAAAAGTTTATTACTCCAATCCGAAATCACAAATACCACTTATTAGCCAGCTCATCAAAGCATTTCGTTTTTACAAAGCCAATTTTCTAGGAATTAAAAAAATAAAGCAGCAATTGGGTAGTTTTGATCTTGTTCATGTTCATATTCTTACCCGCCTCGGAGTGATTGCTTTATATTATAAATGGTTTTGTAACAAGCCGTTTATTATTACCGAACATTGGTCGCGTTATTTAGATTTGACGGGTTCTTTTACAGGTGGATTGAGAAAAGCAACGACAAAACTAATTGTTCGAAATGCTTCGGTTGTCACCACTGTTACACAAAATTTGGCCAACGCCATGCAAAAACACGGATTGAAAAATAAGGATTATCGTGTATTGGCAAATGTGGTTGATGCACCCTTTTTTAATCCGGGAACTTCATACGAAAAAGACAGTGGGAAAAAGCTGATTACACATGTGAGTTGTTTCGAAGATAAATCGAAAAATGTAAGTGGGCTGCTGCGTGTAATTCTTTCGCTCTCCAAAAAAAGAAGCGACTTCATTTTCCATTTGATTGGTGATGGAATGGATTTTAAAAGCCTGCACAACTATTCCATTGACTTGGGTCTTGAAGATACTGTGGTTATTTTTACCGGTTTACTCGAAGAAAAAGAACTAGTAAGCGAAATGGCAGCAGCCGATTTGATGGTAGTGTTTAGTAATTACGAAAATTTTCCCGTAGTTATTAATGAAAGTTTTGTGCTTGGTATTCCGGTTGTGGCGACAAGTGTAGGCGGAATTCCTGAATATGTAAATGAGAGCAATGGCAGATTATTAAATGCTGGCGACGAAGTGGCTCTCGAGGATTATCTGTCGGATTTTCTCGATGCTAAGCTTTCTTTTGACAAGCAAAAAATCCGATCTGATTCAGTTGCTGTTTTCTCACCCGAAACAATTGGAAAAGAATTGTTCAATATGTACAGGACAATAAAGGCTGAACATTAAACATTAGACTTCAAACTTTAAACTCATACCCCCTCATGCAAGGCCAGCATTGGCAGTTCCAATTTAAAGAAATCTTTCTTTGAGATTTTATGCGCGAATAGATTCTGAAAAAAGTTCCGCTTGTGTGAAAGGAATGCAATCATATCAATCTGGTATTTTTGGGTGAAAATGTCCAGTACGTCTTTTTTGTCAGAAGCCTGTATTAAATTGAAAGTGATCTTGCCCATTCTTTTTTTAAATGCCTGTTCTAATTCTCCAAGAAGGACGCTATTTTTCCCGCTTTTTTCATCAAATTGAAAATGCACAACATGAACAATGATTTCTATTTTTTCGAACAGATTGAACACATTATTAATTGATGCGATATCCATATTGCTGAAATTAGTGGCGTACATGATTTGTTGAATCCGGTCTTTTTTGAAAGAGCCGGGTACAGCAACAACAGGAATTTTTACTCTGGTCATGATGCTTTCTGCCATACTTCCTTCTAAGAACCCCTTTTTACCTTCACCTTCGGTGCCCATTACAATCAAATCAGGATTGATCTTTTTGCATATTTCACGAATTTCCCATTCGGGATCACCTCCTGTAACAAGGTGACTTACTTCCATATTGGCATAACCCATTGTCTTAATTAAATCCAGAACATCAGCATTTAGTTTTACCATATTTTCTTCGGCCTGTTTGCGTAATGTTTCAATGAATTCGACATTAAAAAATGCATCATTGTCAATGCCAATAGGAAAACTTGAGTCAGGGACGATAATCTGGTCGGGATAAATATGAAAAAGAAAAAGTCTTGTTTTCTCTTGCCCCGCAAGGTAAATGGCGTGTTTGCAAGTTGTTAATGTATTCTCAGAGAAATCAACAGGGAGAAGGAAAGTTTTCATGGCGCTTAATTTTTCCCTAAAAATACTCATTTTATTTTATTTACGAAGTACTTGTTTAATTTCTGTTCTTCACCAGGCAAACACTAAAAAACGCTACTTTTGGCGGCTGTATGAATATACACTTTATTGCCCTAGGAGGGAGTGCAATGCATAACCTGGCCATCGCTTTGCAAATAAATGGCCATGTGATTAGTGGGTCGGATGATGAAATTTTCGAGCCTTCGAAAAGCAGACTTGCCCGTAAAGGACTTTTGCCTGAAAATGAAGGATGGTTCCCCGAAAAACTAAGTGTAAATATTGATGCCATCATTTTAGGTATGCATGCCAGACCTGATAATCCTGAACTGGTCAGGGCGCAGGAAATGGGACTCAAAATTTATTCTTATCCCGAGTTTTTATTTTTACATGCACAGCATAAAAAAAGGGTTGTAATTGGTGGCAGCCATGGTAAGACTACCATTACGGCGATGATTATGCATGTTTTGCGCAAAGCAGGAATGAAGTTCGATTATCTGGTAGGATCGAAACTGAGAGGTTTTGATGTCATGGTTCAGTTAAGCGATGATGCCCCGGTGATGATTTTTGAGGGTGATGAATACCTGAGTTCTCCCATTGATAGACGACCTAAATTTCATTGGTACAGACCACATATTGCTTTACTTAGCGGTGTGGCCTGGGATCATATCAACGTATTTCCGACCTTCGAAAATTATGTTCAACAGTTTGAGATTTTTATTGAATTGATTGAAAAAGAAGGAACATTGATATACAGTAA
>QMPA01000057.1 GCA_003650365.1 Bacteroidota bacterium
GTAGAAATTATCGATATGAATGGGCTTAGCAAAAATGCCGTGTTTGCGCATTTCTTTGGCCACAATATGGGTCAGTTCTGATTTTCCTGAACCCGATTCGCCGGAAATGGCAACAATGAATTTGGGCTTCTTATTTTTCAGAATTTCTTTTACAATTTCTGCCGCTGCTTCACGGTGTTTGTTTTTGATAAGGAGTACGTCTTCTAACATGTTTTTTCTTTTTTCTCTGAAATGAATTTCAGAGCTGTTTTCATTCTGTCCCTCAAGGACGAATACTTGGTCGTTACGCTCTTCTGGATTTGCAATCCGGAAGCAAAGGGCTGAGGATTTTCAATCCTCTATTTTGGTTCGGGATTACAAATCCCGAACAGCGGATAGGCTGATTTTTACAAATGATAACTACTTAAAAAACTATTGAAATCAATATAAATATCGGCATCATTTTTTTGCTTTTGAACTGCTTTGTGTTCTTTTTCCAAAATCTTCTGTCTGAAACTATCCATCACTTCTTTGCCCGTATATTTCTGGGCTTCATAGGTTTCCCGATAGGTTAATTCCATGAAAATCTTAAAGTCAACATCTTTACAATAAAATGCATACAATCCGCTGATGATTAATACCTGGACATTTTGAAAATTTGTTCTAATCGCATCCACTTCATCGGTTAACATATCAACCAGAGGAAGTTCTACCGAATCTCCATTGCGAAAACTTTTTAGGGTTGACTCAATCTTTTTCCAGTCGTATTCGTCCACACCGATGGTATCCAGTCCGTGTTTTTCGCGATAAGTACGCCGTTCGAGGGGCGGCACTTTATAAAAATCGACCAGATCAAGGATTTTTGAAGCATGACCTTTCATCTTCAACATTCTTCCCAATAAATAAGCCAGGGTTGTTTTTCCTGAACTTACTTCTCCGGCAATGCCAATGATAAATTTCTTTTTTTCTGCTTTCTCAGAGATCTCGTTCATCACCATTTCAGCAGCCTGAATATGATTTTCCTTTATATGAAATACGTCATTTTGCATCGTTTTATAATTTGATTTTCAATTGTTTATTTTTTGCTAACTGATACGTTTTCCCTTTCACAAGGATAGTTGCAGCCTTCGAAGCCATTACTTCAATTTGCTTAGCATTTATTGCAAACTTATATCGAACGCCTTTAAATTGAAGATTAAAATTCACCTTTTTCCAGCGTTCAGGCAGGGCAGGATTTACACTCAACAAAGTTCCCCGCAAGTCAATTCCGGCAAAAGTTGTCAAGGCAATCATTACTGTTCCGGCCATTACACCGGCGTGAATTCCTTCGGCAGTTGTGCCACCCTGAACGTCTTTGTAATCGCTGGTCAATGCCTCGAAGTATAAATCCCAGGCCAGTTGGGGATTCCCAGTCATTTTCGCCAAAGGTGAATGGACAACCCTGCTCAATGTTGAACCATGCGAAGTGCGCTGTAAATAATAGTCCAGGTTTTTCTCCAGATAATCTTCCGGGACTTTATAATTCAGGTCTTTCAGAATTGCATCCACCTGGCTTTTTTCCAGGTTGTAGAAAGTCATTAAAGTATCTGCCTGCTTGGCTACTTTGTAATCGTCAGCAGATTTCCCCTCTGCTTTCAGCAATCTGTCCATCCGGTAAACATTGCCATATTTTTTTCGGAAATAGTCCCAGTCCAGTTCCTTCAAATCGAAATAGCCATCATATTGCGCAATGATTCCATCTTGAGAAATATCCAAAGCCAGGTTACTACGAATGTCATCCCATTCACCGAGTTCTTCAGGATCGAGATCAATCAAAGTAAACAAACGGACCTTTGACTGGTCACTCATTTTTTCCAATAATTCCGGAACCCGGGCATACATCCAGGCCACCATAATGTTGGTGTAGGCATTGTCCTTCAGTCCTCCCTTTTTTCGATTGGGATAGCTTTCATGAAATTCATCGGGACCCATAACGCCTTCGATGGAATACTTAGCTGTCGTGGAATCGAAAGTTGATTTACTGGCCCAAAAGCGGCAGATTTCAAGAAACATTTCTGCCCCATAGTTTTCGATAAACTCAACATCTTCCGTCAAATGAAAATACTGCCAGATGTTGTAGGCAATCGCCAGGGAAACATGCCGTTGCAAGGAACTGTGATCGACACCCCAATCACCGGTCAGTGGATTTAAGTGCACAATCTGTGTTTCTTCCCTTCCATCACTTCCGCTTTGCCAGGGATACATCGCACCTTCAAAATCGTGTTTGGCAGCATACTTTCTGGCTTTGCCCAATCTGTTGTAGCGGTACATCAGAAGTGATTTCGCCACCTCGGGGAAATGAATGTCATAAAATGGAAGAATAAACAATTCATCCCAAAAAATATGTCCACGGTAGGCTTCGCCATGCAATCCACGGGCTGTAACGCTGGCATCTAATTTAATGTTTTGAGGTGATGCGGAAACCATTAAATGGTAAATATGCATCCGCAGCAATTTTTGTGAGATGCGATCTCCTTCAATCTGAATGTCAGCTTCCTGCCAGATTTTCTTCCATTCGTCAGTACTGTCATTCAGCAAGTCGTCAAAAGACGATGCATTTTCAACATCCGAGGATGCCTGCTTTAACAAGTCTTTTTTATCATTTTTCGATGTGTGAATACTGACAATTTTTTCAATCTCGATGGTTTCACCGGCTTTGGCTTCATAGTCGGCAAATGTGTAAACAACTCCTTCATCAGTTGAAACACCGAATTCAATATCTTCATCGTTTCCATTCACCTTGAACTGAAGCTTTGCTGCCTGAACAATCTCAATTTTTGATTGCGTTGTCCTGACTTTTAGGGAAGAAATGTCTCCATCACCACCCTGCTTCATGGGTTCGAGGTGCTGCTGATTCAAAGTACTGTAGCGTTTTACGCCATCATTTTTATGTGTTCCATCCAGCGAACTGCAAAAGCTCATCGAGCCGGAATAGTTAATTGGGGTAATTCGGTATTTGATAGCGGCCAAATTCCTGATTGCCATACTTGCCATACGGAAAGATTCAATGCGTGTCTGACGGCCTTCACCATCAGTAACAAGCATTGTCTTGGTGAGCAATCCATTTCTAAAATCCAGCTCTCTGCTTATTTCATTGATTATGGTTTTATTCGGATCGAACCAGTTTTCGTCTTCAATTTTAAAATTGATTTTTAACCAGTTGGGGGCATTTACAAAATCTTCATTCTCAATATTTCTTCCCGAAATAGGCGTTACCAAACGGTTGTACAAACCCGCAATGTAAGTTCCGGGATAATTGCTCGCCCCTGCCCTGCTCTCTTCCATGGCACCACGTGTGCCGAAGTATCCATTTCCAACTGTCAGCAAAGCTTCCCGCGATTTTTCTTTTTTGGAATCGTAATCGTAATAACTCAGCTTCCAATTGTCTTCTTCAATCCCTTTTTTAAACCAATTATCAATTTCTTTCATGCCGAAATCTTCCAGGTCATCCACCACTACATCGGCACCATTCGCCAATAAGGCCTGCGTATTGTTTTCACGAGCAAGTCCGAGTACCAGACCAAAGTTTCCGTTCTTTCCTGCCGCAACTCCCGATGAAGCATCTTCAACAACAACTGATTTATTGGGATCAACACCAAGATTTGCAGCAGCAGTTAGAAAAATATCGGGCGCCGGTTTTCCATTCAAACCGGTTGCTGCTGATACCACACCATCCACACGGGTTTCGACAAAATGAGTCAGTCCGGCTGCTTTTAATACGGCTTCGCAATTTTTACTGGAAGATGCCACGCCGATACGAATGCCGGCTTCTTGCAATTCCTCAAGCAATTGAACCGTTGAAGGATAAACAACAACGCCTTCGTTTTTCAATACTTCGTTAAAGGATTCATTTTTTCGGTTGCCCAGTCCGCAAACCGTTTCCAGTTTTGGTTCATCTTCCGGTGCTCCAAAAGGTAATTCTATATTTCTTGAATCCAGAAAAGACTTTACACCATCGTAGCGGGGCTTGCCATCCACATAATGCAGGTAATCTTCGGAAGTAAATTCGCTGAAAGCTTCATCACCCGCTTCTGCCCTTTGATGAAGGTATTCATCGAACATTTTTTTCCAGGCATTGCTGTGGGTGATGGCTGTTTTGGTGATGACGCCATCGAGGTCAAATATAACAGCTTCGAAATTATGTTTGGACATGATTGATTCAATTTTGTTTGTTGCAAAAGTCGGAATAAAAAGCTTGAAACCCTTTGTTTTACAGTCTTTCTTTTAGCAATGTCCGGAACGCCTATTAACTGCTTGTCTAATTGTTTTAAAACAATCGTTTGCGAACACATATAAATTCGGCATTTCGAACTCCATTGTGCAGGGCTGAGTGATGGCGGTGAGAGATCCCCTGAGCGAGTGGCTCTCTACCCGGGGGATTTCTCCCGCTGGTCGAAATGACAACCGATTTCTTTAAAAAACAAGTCTATGGGTCTATTCAACTAGCCCTATTCTAATTATTTTAATCCTCGGCTCCAGCCATTGCCCATCTGCATTAGCTTGTTGAATACGATATACAACATCCATTCCATTAATGACTCTTCCAAAAGCCGCAAAGCCTTGGCTGTCAGGATTTCTTCCGCCTCCAAAATCAAGTGATGGTTGATCGCCAATACAAATAAAAAACTCACAAGTGGCAGTACCGGGTTCGTTGCGTGCCAGAGAAATTACACCATCTTTATGAAGAATTCCTGTCGTTTTGGTTGTTTCGTGTTGAATGGGAGCAAGCATTTGTGGATGTTCATCTTCGTATAAACCGCCCTGTATGACTTCAATTTTTATGTCATTATCAGGTTGGTTAGACAAAGTTACCGTTCTGTAGAAAGTAGCTTCTTTCAGTCGATTTTCATCAATGTATTTGATGAAGTTTGATACAGTGATTGGGGCTTTTTGGGAATACAACTCTATTGTGATGTTGCCCAATTCTGTTTTCATTACAATTTTGGGATTGGGACTGGTACAACTCCATAAAATTGAAGAGGTCAGAAAAAGAAAGGCAATGTATTTGAAAGGATTCATGTGGTAAAGGTAGGTTTTTAATCAATTAAAACCAAGCGGGTAGACTTGTTCCCGCTTGGTTGAAAAAAGCGATGGTTTTACTTACATTTTTTCGACCCGTCAGGAGTTTTTCACCTTCACTTCGTTTGGCAAAAAAGGCCACCTTGCGGGTCTTCCCTTTCCTATATGATCTTTACTATTCGTAATTTCAAATTCCGCATCCCTTTGTATCCGAATTGCAAATTCGGATGAGCGGAATTTTTCTAAATCACTCGCAACCAAACAAAACCGTAAGGCTCGAATTGTAAACTGTTGCTGCTGTCGTCAACAGAAAATCCCTGCGGGAAAAGAAGCATTAAATCCTTATTGGGAAAAGGATTTTTGATGCTCATTGGTTCAGAAGATAAATTATTAATGACCAATAATTCTTCGCCTTCAAATTTACGTGTATAGGCGAGCACCTTTTCTGTTTTCCCTCCTACAGATGTTTCCATTTGGATAAAGTCTGTTTCTCCCCTTCCAAAAACCTTTTCATCTTTTCTGGTATTTAGCATGTTGCTAACCAGCTCAAAAACCCTGGAATGGAAATTATTTTCATCCTTCAGATTTTCTTGCAATTTTTCCCAGTCAATCCGGCCACGAACCAGGAAACGGGTGTCGTCTTTTCCAGTCAGTTTGATTTGTTCGGTATAATAATTTTCATCGTTCCATTTACCAAATTCATCACCGTAATACACTACCGGAGTACCTGTTAGCGTTAACATCAGCGAATAAGCAAGTGCTATTTTTCGTTCGTCACGCTGCATCAATTCGGAAAGCCGGGCTGAAACACCCTCTCCCACCCTGAAATCCCATTCGGGTTTGTGACAATAATTATCATGGATAAATTTTCTGTCTTCTTCAGTAACATAAACCAACTCCAAACTCAATTCGTCATGTACTCTTAAAAAGCTCAACCACTGACTGTTTTCAGGAATTACAGGAGTCACTTTCGGACTCAAAGTTTGTTTTATCGGGCTTCCATCTCCCATTGCAATCGCCTTAAACATCATAGGCATCAAAGGAAAATGATAGGCCGCATGACATTCATCACCGTCTCCCATATATTTTACTACTTCATTGGGTTTTTGACAAGCCTCGGCAAGTAGCAACGTACCGGGTTTTACATAATCAAGTATCGCCCTAAAAAATTTGACGATGGTGTGTGTTTTGGGAAGGTTTTCACAGTTAGTTCCCTCCTCTTTCCAAAGATATGGAATGGCATCAGCACGAAATCCATCTATTCCGGATTTCTGCCAATACAATAGGTTCCTGCTCATTGCCAGGAGTAAGTCAGGATTTTTATAATTCAGGTCGGGCTGAAAGCTAAAGAAGCGGTGAAAGTATTTCCAATCGCCCAGCGGCTCCCAATTACTGTCTTCAATTCCTTTAAACAACAATCTGGCATCGCCATAAAGCGAAGTGTCTTTGCTCCAGATATAATAATATCGATAAGGATTATCCTCCGATTTTTGGGCCTCTAAAAACCAGGGATGCTGATCGGAAGAATGATTGATGGCAATATCGAAAATAACACGAATCCCTCTGGAATGTGCTTCTTCGAGAAAACTGCTAAAAACCTTATCCTGATCTTCTTTCGTTGAATCTGCTGTTAACCCCAATAATTCAGGCCGGATTCGGTCGTACTTCTTGATATCGAAACCGGCATCACGCATGGGAGAGTCGAGAATAGGCAACAGCCAAAGACAGTTTACCCCAAGGTCTTGTAGATAATCAAGCTTGTCTGTCAGCCCGTTAAAATCTTCATTAAAAAGATCTACATAGAGCGCATAAATAATGGCATCTTTATACCAATCGGATTCATTTTCATCAGAATATTTCGGATGGCTTTCAAATTCAGTTAAAAACGCCTCAAGTTTTGCTTCCCCTGTTTCAGGATAAAGTTCGTTCCAGTACGATTTTAGTAATTCCTTCTTGTTCATTTCTATCTTCTTTCCTTGATTTACAAAACTACTCAAATCCAAAAGTAAATAGAAGGAACAGATTCATTTACATTAAATTATTTGTTCTGTTTCAAGCGGTTAAAGAGTAAGCCGTTAATTCAAACGTTTGCAGAAAAGCAGAAACAATAGTTTTAATTCACTAGAAAACCGTTGTGTCCATCCCACAATAAGCAAGTTCAAAGCTTTGTTATTCATACACTATAAAATGTGGTACTTTTGAAATTGCAAATTCCAAAACATTAATTTTTTTCAAATGAAATTCAGATCGTTAATAATTGCTATTCTACTTGTGTTTTCAGGCATTCATCTCGAAGCTCAAAAAGTCAGTTTAGAACGAATAGACCCACCATTTTGGTGGACGAGCATGAAAAATAAAGCACTTCAACTGATGGTTTATGGTGAGAATATTTCGCTTAGCAAACCACAAATTAATTATCCGGGCGTTCACCTAACAGAAGTAATTGCTGTCGAAAGCCCCAATTATTTGTTCTTGAACCTGGTGATTGATGACACCACCAAAGCTGGTATTTTTTCAATAGATTTCTATAAAAAAAAGAAGAAATCAGTCTCCTATGATTATGAACTGAAAGCACGTGACAAGAACCCAAATCTCCACCAGGGTTTCGACAATTCTGATGTCATTTACCTGCTTATGCCCGACCGCTTTGCCAACAGTGACACAACAAACGATAATGCAGCAGGCATGCTCGATACAGTTGACCGCTCTAATTCACTGGGCCGGCACGGAGGTGACATCCAAGGAATTAGCAATCATTTGGATTATTTGACAGAACTTGGCGTTACAGCCATCTGGTCAACGCCACTTCTCGAAAACAACATGCCCAAACAATCTTACCACGGTTATGCAATTACAGATTATTATAAAATTGATCCCCGTTTTGGAACAAATGATGATTATAAAAAACTAGTAACGAAAGCACACAAAAAAGGACTAAAAATCATTATGGACATGGTAGCCAATCACTGCGGAACCGGATACTATTGGAATGATGATTTGCCTTCACAGGACTGGTACAACCAATGGCCTGAATTTACCCGTTCGAACTATCGGGTTGCAGTACAATCTGATCCTAATGCACCACAGGCAGATTATGATAAAATGGTCAAGGGATGGTTTGATCATACAATGGCCGATCTTAATCAGCACAATAAATTACTCGCTGAATTCCTCATTCAAAATACAATTTGGTGGATAGAATATGCCGAAATTGACGGTATTCGGCAGGACACTTACCCTTATTCCTATAAAGATTTTATGGCCGAATGGATGCAGCGGATTTTGGAAGAATACCCCAACTTTAATGTGGTAGGTGAAGTATGGCTGGACTATCCACCTATAACAGCTTACTGGATGGATAATCAAACCAATGCCGATGGCTACCGTTCACACCTTACCAATGTTTTCGACTTTCCTCTTGCTACTGCTATCGCCCAATCCGTGAACGAAAGAGAAGGGTGGTCCACTGGCATGATGCGGCTTTACGAATTGCTTTCTCAGGATTTCTTATATAGCAATCCCCTGAACATTGTTACCTTCTCCACCAACCACGATGCCGACCGTTTTTTCAGCAAGATGAACGAAGATTATCAGAAATTCAAATTGGGTATGACTTTTCTGATGACCACACGTGGAATTCCACAAATGTACTATGGTGGAGAAATTTTAATGACTGGTCGTGAACATAAAGGCCATGGTTTTATCAGGAAAGATTTCCCTGGCGGATGGCCAGATGACACTAAGAATGCCTTCACTTCACAGGGACGAACTGAGGAGCAAGAAGAAGCCTTTGGTTTTATGAGACGACTACTCAACTGGCGAAAAACCAGTAAAGCAGTTCAATTTGGTGAACTAAACCAATACCTTCCTGAAGATGGTATTTATGTTTATTTCAGACATTTTGAGGGTGAATCTGTAATGGTAATTCTAAACAATATTTCAGAAAACAAAGAAGTTGACCTGAGCCGGTTCAAAAAGGATTTGAATGGTTTCACTAAGGGAAGGAGTGTACTAAGCCGGCAGTCATTCGATAGTTTGGACAAATTGAAAGTACGGTCTAAATCGGCATTGGTTATTGAGTTGGTGAGATAGCCCCCCCCCAACCCCCTTTGGGAAAGGGGGAGTTGGCACAAAAAAATAACACGATGAATCTAAAATCAATTACAATTATACTTTTCTTGCTGGCAGTCTGGCGGCTCAACGCCCAGGTGGCATGGTTGACGCCAGAAAACCCATCTATTGATGAGGAAATTACCCTCACTTTTGATGCCAAAGAAGGCAATAAAGCACTGGCTGATTACGATGGAACTGTTTACCTGCATACCGGAATCATTACCGAAAAAAGCCTTGATGGTGGCGACTGGAAACATGTGATTGGCAATTGGGGCAAAGCTGATGAAAGGGTGAAAATGACTTCCATCGGAGATGGTTTATACGAGTTTAAGTTTATCATTCGATCGTTTTACGAGTTACGACCAGAGGAGAAGGCACAACAACTGTCCTTTGTTTTTCGCAGTGAAGATGGTGCAAAAGTGGGAAAAACCTCTACCAATGAAGACATTTTTCTTTTGGTCAATGGTTACCATCCGGTAATAGCTGAACCGGCCTCATATTTATTTGAATCAAGAAAATACCTTTCCGACTCTCTTCATCATGGTAATCAATTAGACATCCAAACAAATCATGGCGTTGTCCGAATTACACCATTTACCGACCGCATCATTCAGATTATAAATCTTCCCGTTAATAGAAATCCAAAAGACTCCTCTGATGCAGTAATTTTAGAGCCGGCACGTGTCAATATTTTTATTGAAGTTACGGATGATTGGTTAAAATACAGGACTGACAGTCTGGAAGTTGCCTTCCACAAAAACCCGTTTTACGCTGCTTATATTTACCATGGCGACACCATTCTTCAGGAAGAAAAAGGATACTTCGACCGAACCGATAATATAGGGCTTCGTTTCAAACTGCAAGCCAATGAAAAGATTTATGGATTGGGAGAAAGGGCCAATGCTTTTAACTTAGTTGGCAGTCGCTACAAACTCTATAACCGCCCAAAATATGGTTACGAAATCGGTGCCAAAAACCTGAATTATTCTATTCCTTTGGTTGTTTCTTCAAAAAAATATTTACTCCTCTTCGACAACCCACAAAAGGGTTATACCGATATTGGTGAATCCGAAAAAGACATTATAGAGTGGGGCGCAATTGGTGGAACAATGAAATACTTTGTCATTGCCGGAAACAGTTTCAAATCGCTTTCCATGGATTACTCCCTGCTCACCGGAAGGCAGCCCATGCCACCACGTTGGGCCCTGGGAAATATGCTTTCACGCATGGGTTATCGCACACAACAAGAAACTGATTCCATTGTTAAACTGATGCAACAAAACAACTTTCCGGTTGATGCAGTTATCCTTGACTTTTATTGGTTCGGCGACAGCATTATGGGCACAATGGGGCGACTTGACTGGTACAAACCCACTTGGCCACATCCTGAGCAAATGATTCAAGAGTTTAGGCAAACCGGCGTTAAAACCATCCTGATTACGGAACCTTATATCCTCGACTCGCTGGCCAATTTTACAATTGCCGACAGTTTGGGTATTCTCGCAACTGATAGTTTGGGAGGTTCCTATGTTAATAAAGAGTTTTATTTTGGACATGGGGCACTCATCGATATTTTTAAACCCGCCGCACAAGATTGGTTTTGGGAACAATATCAGAAACAAATCAAAAAGGGTGTAGCAGGTTGGTGGGGCGATTTGGGCGAACCGGAAAACCATCCTTCCGATCAAATTCATATCAACGGAACTGCCGACGAAGTACACAATATTTATGGCCACTACTGGGACAAAATGTTGTTTGAAAAGTACCGTAAGTATTATCCGGAAACCCGTCTGTTCAACCTCAACCGTTCAGGTTTTGCTGGTTCACAACGATATGCTGTTTATCCCTGGACTGGTGATGTTTCACGCTCGTGGGGCGGCTTGCAGGCACAATTGCCACTAATGCTTCACATGGGACTCAGTGGTTTGCCCTTTATTCATTCCGATGCTGGTGGCTTTGCGCAAGGAACAAAAAATGATGAGCTATACACACGCTGGCTGCAAATGGCTTGCTTCTCCCCCATTCTCCGTCCGCACGGCTCTGACATTCCTTCCGAAGCGATTTATTTTTCGTCTCACACTCAGGAAATCGTACGCAAATTTATGAAGTTGCGTTACCGTTTACTACCTTATATTTATACAACTACAATGCAAGCACATCTCAGAGGATATCCAATTGTAAGACCTTTGTTTTTTGAGTTTCCTAACGACACTTCTACTTATGCCATCAGCAGTGAATATTTATTTGGAGAGAACTTATTGGTTGCGCCAGTTGTAGAAGCAGGAATAGAAAATATGCCCGTTTACTTACCAGGAAAAACCTACTGGTATAACTTTTGGGATTATCAAAAAATGGCAGGCGGTAATTGGAATGAAATACCAATAACGCTGGAAACCATCCCTATTTTTGTTAAAGAAGGTTCATTTATCCCCATGGTAAAAGCCGTGAGCAGTACCGACTTTTATTCATCACAGGAACTCACTGTCCGGTATTTTCCGGGAAGCATTGGCGACACCAACAGCTATTCCATTTTTGAGGATGACGGAAAAACATTTGGGACAATTGGTCGTGGCGAATTTGAACTAATTATCATGGAAGCCAGGCAAACAGATGAGAAGACGATTCAATTTGAATTCAAAAAAGACGGTTGGGATTATGAGGGAATGCCAAAAAACCGGGTAATGAAATTAGAAATTGTCGGGCAGTCTTCAAGTGCCAAAAGAAACATCACTATTAATAGCGAAAAAGTTAGAAAGAAAAAAGAAAGTGATAGTTTTGAAGGATACTATTTTAACACAGCCGGATTACTTGTTGTTGATTTTAACTGGAATGGCGGGTTGTTGGAAATTGATATTATTGAAAAATAAAGGAATTTGAATGAGATTGCTTCGCACCTACACACAATTCCACCCTGCGATACGCGCAATAGTCACTATCTTATTCAGTTAACCGGAGAACACTTGTCAAAGATTATCAAGAATAAAAAGTTTAAATCCTTATAAAATAAACCTCATGAAAAAGAACAGAAATATCCTACTTTCGCCCATCGTTTTAGGGCTGATCCTGGCACTACTTGTTTCGTGCCAACCATCTCAAAAAAAAGACAATAACAATAAGAAAAAAGATAAAAAAACAATGAGTATTCAACATACCGACTGGAGCAAAAACGCTAATATTTACGAAGTCAACATAAGGCAATATACCGAGGAAGGTACATTTAACGCCTTCCGCAAACACTTACCACGCCTGAAAAAAATGGGTGTTGACATCCTGTGGATAATGCCGATTCATCCGGTGAGTGAACTCAACCGCAAAGGCTCGCTGGGTAGCTCTTATGCCGCGGCCGATTACAAAGCTGTAAATCCGGAATTTGGGAATATGGATGACTTCAAGACACTGGTAAACGAAGCACACCAAATGGGCATGAAAGTGCTGCTCGACTGGGTAGCCAACCATTCGGGATGGGACAATGTGTGGACAAAAAAGCACGCCGATTTTTACGAAAGAGACGAGAATGGGAAGTTCATTTCTCCTTCCGACTGGACCGATGTGATCTCTTTAGATTACAACAATCCGCAAATGCGCGACAGCATGATCTCGGCTCTTAAATTCTGGATTACAGAGACAGATATTGACGGTTACCGTTGTGATATGGCCGGAATGGTACCCACTGATTTTTGGGATGATGCACGGACGGAAATGGATAAAATCAAAGCCGTTTTTATGCTGGCCGAAGACGAGGACAATGCCGATTTATTGCGTCATGCTTTCGATATGAATTACACCTGGAGACTCATGCATTTGACGAACGACATTGCCAAAGGCAAAAAAATTGCCAACGACATTTGGGATTATCTAAAATGGAATAATGAGCAATTTCCTCCGGATGCCTACCGCATAGCATTTACCACCAACCACGATGAGAATTCCTGGAACGGTACCACCAAAGAACGTTTGGGAGATGCTGCTGAAAGTTTTGCAGTACTGTCGTACACCATCAAAGGAATGCCCCTTATTTACAGTGGACAGGAAGCTGGTCTGGATAAAAGACTTGCCTTTTTTGAAAAAGACACCATTGATTGGAGCAATCTGGTAAATGCTGATTTTTACACCACGCTGAACAAGTTGAAGAAAAATAACAAAGCCCTTTGGAATGGCACTTCCGGTGGTGAAATGATGCGCATCGGTGGTGGAAAAAATCCATACGTTTTTGCTTTTTACAGAGTAAAACAAGGAAATATTGTGGTAAGTATTTTTAATCTTAGCGATTCCAAACAGACCATAACTTTTGATCAAAATAGTATTGAAGGAAAATATTCCGATGTTTTTTCAGGACAGGAAATCACACTTAAAAATGGACTTAAAATTAATTTGAAACCCTGGGAGTATTTGGTTTTGACGAAATAATTATTGATCAAGCCCTTCAGTAGCTTGGGGCTTAAGCCCCAAGCTACTGAAGGGCTTGTCATCCCGAACATAGCGTAGCGAGGAGGGGTCTCCCGAGGGCTAACCCCTTTGCCCTCAGGGGATTTCTCGTCGCTCCGCTTCCCTCGAAATGACAGGGAGGTTTTACTCCACCACCATCTTCTTGGCAACCCTATTCTGCCCGGCAGCAACAGTATAAAAATAAACACCCGAACTCAATCCATTTAGTTGCAGTAGAAGTTCATGGCTACCCTGATTGAGTCTTCCAAAATCTTTATCAAACAAATGCTGACCCGTAATTGAATAGACCGTAACTGTTACATTTTCTGATTGATACAACTCAATTTGAATATTTGTTTTCGTGCGGAACGGGTTGGGGACGTTACCTGAAACTATTACACCTTCCTCTACCTGATTTATTTCCTCCTGTCCTACCCAACCACAATGAATTTCACCACAATACTCCCAACACCAGTCCCCATTACCAAATGAAAAATCCTGAATATATTTAAATTGAATAGGTGCAAGATCAGGATTGGGATCAGCAGTATCCAATTCAACAAACACATAGGGTATCGTAATTTCGCCATCAGATTCAAAAGCTGTTTTGGGTGCTGCAAACAAATGTGCCTGCCACATTCCTTCCGAGAACAAAGTGACATTTGTTGGACCATCCTCTAATAGTGAACCAGACGTCCTTTGAAAAGTATGAACATCAAATCCCCTTACCCAAATATTTGGTCTGTTATTTTCCTCTTCATCCTCAAGGTCAGTATCCAACCAAGAAATAAATATTTTATCCAAAGTTGGGTTGGTTGTGATTTGAATGCGATTATCATAAGTCATCGCTTCTCCAATATACCCCCTGAAAGTTCTGATTCTTCCCATGGGAACAGCACAAAATGGGTTATAAGGATTTTCCAAAAACAGGTCATAGGCGGCAAGATATCCTTCTGCGGTAATAATACTGTATGGATCCAGTCCTGTTGGGCCAATCACAACGGCAATGTGCAACCTTCCATTATCGTCAACTGCAATATCGCAATCAAATGCGGTGGTGTACGATATTTCTGTCCTGGGTGGAGGATTACTGCCAAATAATTCAAAAATTTGCTCATCTGTCAAATGATGATTTACGATACCATTCATTCCTGAAGGACCATCAATTTGAATTACCTCCGGGCCACTCCAAACCTCTCCTCCATCAGTGGTTTTCCAATAAATGGGGTAAAGGTTTTGAAACCCTTCAACCTGCTCTGCCTCACCATTATTTGCAATCATTACGATGTATCCGGTTTGGCCATCCAGGCCGAAGGCTACTTTTGTGTCAAACGGTTTTCTGCAGGAAGAATCGACAAGAGCTTCAAGCATTTCCCTTTCATAGATAAAATCCTCAATTTCTTCACTCCACACTCCTTTGTAGATTATTAAACTATCACGATAGTCCAAAGAATCATTCGTCCAGTTTTCATTATCATCAATTACAAATACTTTGCCCTCTGTATTTATATCAAATCCGGAAGGGATATATTGATGAAACCGGTCATTAGAAAAGAGAAAAATTGACGTATTATATGTAGTATCTCCCAGGTCAGAAACTCCGTGAACATGGGTCCAGGGGGGAGGCATGTCATACAAACAAGGTGTAAAATAAGTTAGATATGCATCATCTGGCTCCGTATTTCCGGCAGGATTAAAAATACCTCCCTGGGGATAACGGGCACTGGAAAGTAACCATTCTTCCGGGTTTGCAATGGCAACATAAAATTCAATCATATTGTCCCAAGTCGTTCCACCATTCTTCGAAATATCATACCCCAGGTCACCACTGAAACCACCAGGATCCAGTACCCCACCCATCCGGTGAATATTGACCACTGTATTGAGATCCTGATCAACCCAAAGGTAGGAGAGCTTTTTCCAATAAGAATAAGCATTTGCCGATGTGCCAATGTCAATAATCGAAACGAAATTTACATCCCTGCCGGGGATCGGCATTTCAGGCAACGGCTTAACAACTTGTTTGGATTCTGTCTGATTGTCACTGGAAGAGATTGTTTCAACCCTCATTTTTGCTTTGTCCATCTTGAATGGATTGTTTTGCGCAAAGCCTGAAATAATAAAAAGAAAACTGAATGCAATCAAGTAGATTTTTTTCATGGCGGCAGTAGTTTGGGGCGAATTTGTAAAA
>QMPA01000058.1 GCA_003650365.1 Bacteroidota bacterium
GAATCTAAATTTTTACTTTGCTGCAAATAAGTTCTTCTTTCTCCAAACGGAATTTTCCGTAATTCGTTCCAAACCTTTAATTGAAATACTGAACCCGACAGAACTAGCGGAATATCGAAATCTTGGCGCTGTCCTCTGAAATATTCTTCCAATTGGCTTTCCAACATTTCAAAAAACTTACTCTCACCGGCTACAATATCTGCATTCAATAATCTTTTCAAACCTTCAACTTGTTTGGGGAATGATTTTCTATATGGAAACTCAAGCATGCAGATTCCTCCCTCAGTTGCACAGGCATATAAGGAGCCAATAGGTGTTGCTATTGTTTTTGAATGAATTATCGTTTTCACCAAAGTATTGTAGCGTTTATTTCCAGGATGTTAGTTTATGCCCTTTCGCAGCATAATAGTAAATAAAAAGATAAAGAGGAATCATCACCCAATAAGCCGCTTGCGAAGAAAAGTCATCTGCAAGTTTACCCCAAACCAGTGGCAAGATGGCACCGCCAGCGATGGCCATAATCAGCAGGGCCGAGCCTGTTTTGATGAATCGACCCAAACCATGTAATGCCAAAGGCCAGATAGCCGGCCAGACCAATGCATTGGCCAATCCCAACAACGCCACAAAAGTTACTGAAATCATGGGTGGGCTGTAAATGGCAGCAATTGAAAATACCACGCCCAGCACTGCGGAAATTGTCAATGCTTTTTGTTGGGAGAGATAACGTGGAATAAGGATTATTCCCAAAATATAACCAACAATCATCGATGCCAGCGTTAATGAAGTAAACACTTTGGCTGTGTCGATAGGGATTCCCAACGAAATGCCATAGCGGATAATCGTGTCTCCCGCAATCACTTCTGCTCCAACATAAACAAACAAAGCCAACACGCCAAGAATTAGACTTGGAAATTGAAAGATATTGGTTTTTGAAGTTGATTCGTCGCTTGTGCTTTCATCTTCTTCCTCTTCAATTTCGGGCAATGGGGCAAAACGCATCATCACACCCAATAGCACCAAAACAACTGTCATCACCACATAAGGCATAATTACCCTTGCGGCCAATTCATCGAGGGCAAGAACTTTGGCTGTTTCATCTAAAGTTTTCAGATTTTCAACAAAAGCATCACCATCGCTTAGAATAAAATAGGCCAAAATCAAAGGAGCTAAAGCGCCGGCCACTTTATTGGCAATTCCCATAATACTGATGCGTTTGGCTGCTGACTCGCGCGGACCAATAATCGTAATATAAGGATTGGAGGCGGTTTGAAGAATGGCCAGGCCCGTACCCATAATAAACAGTCCAATCAAAAAGATACCATAAATCCGTGTTTGTGCAGCAGGAACAAAAGTAATTGTCCCGACAGCCATGACCAAAAGGCCAACCATCATTCCGTTTTTAAAGCCTGTTTTTTTCAATATCCACGACGACGGTAAAGCCATCACCGTATAGGAAATATAGAATGCAAAGGCGACAAAAAGGGCTTGAAAGTTTGTCAACTCACAGGCGATTTGCAAATAGGGAATTAAAATCCCATTAAGCCAGGTTACAAATCCGAAAATAAAAAAGAGCAGACCAATGATTGAAATTGATATGATGTAGGTTTTTTTGCTGTTTGCCATCGAATAATAAATTTAAAAATGTTAAATGTCTATCAAAAAAAATCAATAATACAAAAAAACCGGACTGGAAAATCCAGCCCGGCTTATAAGTTTTATCAGTATTTACTAACGATTTAAAGTAACTTTTTTGGTGACTACGTTTTCATCTGTTTGAATGTTGATGAAATAAATACCATTTGTCAGATTAGAAATATCAATCGTGTTTCCTGAGAAATCAACATATTCAACAACTAATTTACCACTTATGCTGTAAACAGCAACATTTGCCTTTTCAAATCCACTGATATTTAATATACCTTTCGTTGGATTGGGATACAACTTTACTTTTGCAGCCAATGGATTTTCAACACCCTGGATAACCGTAAAGTTTACAGTGTATTGTTGGTGAGTTGCCAAATCTTCGGCAAATACATCAACAGTTGTTGTTCCGGGAAGCTCAGGAGCAGGAATAACAATTACCCTTGCGTTTTCGTCAGCAGCTTCGCCGGTTACAACTGGGGCATCAACTGTACCTTCAGGCAATTCCATATAGTAATCCAAAACAGCAGGATCGAAATCAGGTAAAGGGGTACCATCAACACTTAAAGAAACCAGGTTATCTTCGGTGGCAAAAACGCCATTCTCAACAGAATAATCTGACTGGTAAACTACAGTTGAAGCATAGTCCTGAACAATGACAATAACACCAAGGTCATCCCATTCTTCAACATTTGTTCCATTTAAATCGACACTCTGGGTATAAGTTACAGGTTCTCTGTCAGTAAAGTCAGCAGTCGTTCCTCCTGCATCAGGAACCATTTTCATCATTACATGCTCGAAAGAAGTTTCGCCATTGTTACCAACGTTTCCGGTTGTTTCGTATTCGAAAACAATCACATGTACCCTGGCATTTTCAAATCCTGCGTAAGGAAGAACAGTAGTTGTAAAGTCCATTGTTGTACCCGATAAAGTGTGAGATGATACAACTCCTGCAAAAGATGGATTTTCCATTGATGCATCGTAGAATCCATTAACTTCACCCAGATTGGTACCTAAAAATCCACCATCACCAACTAACCAGGGCACCCAGGTAACACCATAATACCCTCTTCTTGCGCCACCTTCTTCAGTATAATAAATATCTCCGGAACCGGGCCAGTTCATTTGGTATTTTACTAAAGTAATATCTTCTTCATGGCTGTTACACCAGGGAACAAATTGGTTATTGAAGCTAGTACAGGGTCCACAGGTTGAACTGGTGAACTCTTCAAAACAAGGTTTTCTTTGCTCTGAAAAACTGGCTACATTAATGTCTTTCATCAGCATATTGTTATCGGGGTTAAGATCGGCACCACCATTTACCTGTGCAATCCAAACATCCAGTGTATGTGTACCCACAGGATAATCAAACAGGTCGCTGCAGCTAAAATTATAAGTGTCGCCTAAATCGAGTGCCAATCCTTCAAAAGTAGTAGTGTGAACATCGCCATCAGCTACCTGCCAGCTTACGTCAACAGAAGTAATTTGTGTTGTTCCTTTATTCTTCAGCATACCTTCAACAGGAGTTGGACCACTTACAATAGAAGGTGTTGAAATCGACACCAGTTGTGCATCGAGTGAGAAAGGAATAAACAATTCAATATTGTCAACATACCAATAATCCATATTATAAAAGTTTCCATCGAGATAGAAACAGAACTGAAAATCGGCCTGGCCAACATCACTGTTTTCAATATCGAACAGTTGTCCTTCAGGACCCACATCACCTGTAGGGGCTATCTCCCAAACAGAAGTCCAATCGCCACCTTGTGAACGCGTAGCAACACCCAATTTTGGGGCAGGATTGCTGTAATGATCGTAAAAATGATCGAAGGCAATTGTAACCGAAGTATGACCGGTCAGGTCAATCTCAGGAGAGATTAAACGGGTAACCGCGATATTTTGGGAATAGGTAAATTTTCCTTCCGGTGCAGTACCACCGGCATTGGCAGAACTGGAGGCGCTCCAGTTTGCTGGAAAACCATCTATTGACCAGCCAGAAGGTGGCATTTGATTGTCGCTAAAATCCTCGTCAAGGAATGTTTGCGCATTCAGAAACGAAATCATTGCCACGAAGGCAAATAATAAAGTAATTTTTTTCATGTGAATTGTTTTAATGATTAATGGTTGAGATTAAAATATGATTGTACAAAAATACATATTATCTTATGCATATAGGTAAATATTAACACGCGGACTGAAGATAAAAGATTGGTTGTTTGGAACACAATTTACCGATCACTATCCATTTAACAGTTCAGCACGCGAAAATTCGCGCGCCAGGCCTTGGAGAGGCGCTAATTGTCAAAGCTCTTAACGCCTTATTGTCTTGGCAAAGAGACGCTAAGAACCTTTCTACAAGCCCAATTCCCTTTTCAAATGCTTAGGAACAGCATCTTTGTGTATGGCGATACCAATGGTTTGCAGTTTTACAAAAGCTTCGGAGGCATAAAAATAACCATCGTAAATATGGCCTTCGAATCCCCAGGAGTTTTTCACTTTGTAGAATTTATTTCCGTCTTGGTCTTTTGCAATTCCTACCAGCAACATGCCGTGGTCATCAGTTACTTTGTAGTTGTCATAATGCTCCTGGCGCATCTCAGCAGTGATTTCTTTTTCCACAACCGGGCCATCAAAAGCATACATTGCTTTCTTGCGTTCTTTTGCTGTCAGGCTTTCCCATTTTTCTTTTTCTGTTCCTGAAAGGTCAGGCTTTTCTTCATCAGGAATAATGGCAACACCTTTCTTCCACGAAAAACCTTTGTCGCTTACATCGGCACCCCAGGCCACGGTATAACCATTGTTCAAAGCATTGTCGATGGTTTCCATCATTTCATCCAAATGTACATTCCAGATGGGTGACCACAGCCAGTTGTCAGGAATTTCCATTACAAACTCTTCGTAATAATTTCTGTGCGAATAAGAGGTGATTTCTATGTAATCTTCCACATTAAAACCAGTCATGTCCCTGAAACCTTCGGGGGAATATTCAACGCCATCCCACTCAAATTTTTCAGGATTTTCACCAAGATAAACATCCAGTACTGCATCGAAACCTTCGTGCCAGACGGGTGTCAGTTTCTTGTTTTTATTTTTGATAATCACGTCAACATAAGCTTTCAGCAATGCATCCAATTCGCCATGGGTGTGCTTTTCTTCTCCGTAATTCAGTCCTGAGCAACTGGCTTCGGGAACCATTCCATACATTTCAATCACGCGAAATACATCGGTAATTTCGGCACCGCCACCAAAATTTAATTCGCCATGCATGCGCACATACTTTTCGGCTTTGTCGGAATAGGTATGATGGACAACAAACATTTCCGAAAGGTCATATTCGTTGCCGGTCTGCCTTAGTAATTCGGCTTCCACAAACGCAAGTCCTGAAAAACTCCAGCAAGTACCGGAACGGTATTGGTTCTTTACTGAAGTGTTTTCAACATCAACAACGGCTGTAAATTCATAGCCTTTTTCTTCTTCTTTTTTCTCCTCGTCCTGAGCAAAACTTTGGTTGGACAGTAACAAAAATGCTGTCATTATCCACAGGAATGATTTTAATTTCATGATTTTTCTATTTGGTTTAACTTAATTATTTTCTTTTTCTCTTGCTGCTGATTTCTTTGCACGCACAGCTTTATCATCCTTATATCCATCAATTATCCTTTTAAGATCATCTGCCGTAAATTGATAATTACGGCTCAATTGCAATACTGTATAAGGATGATCTACGTAATGTGGAATACCTAACGATTGTTTCAGAAACGATATGGAAACACTATTTGTATCGGCCACTTCGGCAAGGGTCATATTGAGTTCGACAATGGCATTGAACTTTTCTGATTCATCCAATTGAAATTCCACAGGTGTTTCTTTTGGTTGCAGGGACTTTATGACTTTATTAGTCGCCTTTTCCTTAGCATAATCGCAAGCAGAAATCAGCAAACTAAATGTGATCAAAACAAACAGTAGTTTTTTCATATGTAAAATAATAAGGGGGCAAAAGTAAAAAAATGAAGTCATTAAACAGCATCGTCCACAATAAAAAGTAAGCTTTACGCAATCATTAATTGACGCGTCCAGCAATTTGCATTTGTTGAACATTGTGTTTACTTTTACCCCAGACAAACAAAGCAACATCATGAAAAAATTTACACTCCTTTACGCTTTTATTTTTGCCAGCCAATTGCTAATGGCTCAGGTTATTGATATTCCAAACGACTACCCTACTATTCAGGAAGGCATTGATGCTGCCACTACGGGACAAACAGTTTTGGTTAACCCAGGCACTTATGTGGAAAACATCAACTTCAATGGGAAAAACATAACGGTAGCTTCTTTATACCACACTACCCTTGATACGGCTTACATTTCGCAGACGGTAATTGATGGCAATGCTGACGGGAGTGTGGTAAGCATTTCAAGTGGAGAAGCAGAAATGGCTTTGCTAAGTGGCTTTACAATTATCAACGGAAATGCTGATGGTGGTGGGGGCATTTTTATTCTTGAATCTTCCCCATCCCTCGATCACCTGACGATAAAGAACAATGCAGCAAATATGGGCGGAGGAATCTATCTCGGTATTTCCAATTCGAATTTGAGTCAAATCATCCTGACCAATAATTCGGGTGACGGCGGTGGTATTGCCTGCCAGGAAAGCAATGCGGTTTTTAGTGACCTTACGGTTTCTAACAATACTGCACCCCATTATGGCGGCGGATTGTATTGTGATGAATCATCGGTTTCCTTCTACAATTCTACTTTCGAAGACAATGATGGCAGCAGTTTTGGTGGTGCCATTTTTTGCTGGGATACTTCCAATATTTCCCTTGAAAATGTGATTATCAAATACAATATCGCTAAACAAGGAGGTGGCATGTCAATTCACGACTCATATCCCAATATGAAAAATGTAACAATAGCTCACAATACGGCAATAAAAATTGGCGGCGGATTGAATTGTGATAACTCAGCACCTGTATTCGACAACAGCGATCTATGCAACATCTATCTAAATACTGCCTTGGAAGGCAACGATATTTTTAGTGACCAATTTATGGAAGTCGAGCTGGATACTTTCTCGGTCATCTCTCCTACTGATTTCTACGTATCACCTCTTGGCAACTATTCATTTACGATTGCAAATGGCAAGATTGAACAAACGGCTGCCAATTTATTTGTTTCGCCAACGGGCGATGACCTAAACAGTGGAACAAGTCCGGACGAAGCTTTGCAAACAATCCATCATGCCACTTCAATTATTCTGGCCGACAGTACACAGGAGCGAGTTATCTCCCTTTTGGAAGGCACTTTCAGCCCGCAAACCAATGGCGAGTCTTTCCCGATAAATATTCCCGATTACATTTCATTAAAAGGGGAATCCCCAAATCTGGTCATTCTCGATGCCGATAGCAGTGCTGGTGTTGTTGAAGTTTTGTTTAACAAGTCCAGCCATATTAGTGGGCTGACAATTAAAGGTGGAAACACTTTAAAAGGCGCGGGGATTTATGCTGAGGGCAGCAATCTGAATATTGAAAATGTGAAAATTAAAAACAACAACTCCAATTATGGAGCAGGAATATTTTTTGATGAATGCAATGCCATATTGAACAATGTGCTTGTTACAGGAAATGATGCTGCCAATAATGGCGGAGGACTTTATTTTACCAACTCATATGCACATATTCAGAACACCACTATTGCAGACAACACTGCCGGACAAACGGCGGGCGGCATACACAACTACCGCACATTGCTTTACCTGATTAATACAATATTATGGGATGACAGCCCGCAAGAAATTGCATATGTCACCTCCGGTGGGACAGGTAATTATGGACTTGTCGTTTTAAATTCTGACGTACAGGGAGGTGAAGAAAACATTGAAAATCCGGGAGATGATTTTGTAAGTTGGGCGGAAAGCAATATTGATGAAGACCCTGTATTCCTTGGCAAATGGGACGATCCCTATCAGATTAACGATGGCTCGCCCTGCATTGATACCGGCACACCAGACACTACCGAATTGAATCTTCCTGACATTGACCTCGGTAGCGACCTACGCGTTTTTAACAACCGCATAGATATTGGTGCTTACGAATGGAATTTGTATGTGGGAGTTGATGAAACGATTGAAGCAGAGCATACCACAGCAAATGTCTTTCCGAATCCCTTTAACAGCCAGATTACCATTTCCATGGAAAGCAAACATGATACTTTTGTACAGATTGAAATGTACGATGTATCGGGAACGATGGTTAGAAGTCTTGGAATGAAACCTGCTAAGCAGGGCTTTTCCTTTACTACGAATGACCTGAAACCCGGAATTTACTTCGTAAAGTTGCAGATGGGTGGTGAGGTATTGACGAAAAAGGTAGTGAAACTTTGACCCCCTCTTGGTCTCTTCCCAAGGGGGAGATATCCCACCCCTTTATTGGGAGAAAGAATTCCCCTTCTCCAGAGCGAAGTCTCAGGGGAGAGTTAGATTAAGAAAAACCATTAACTTAGCAGCTATGAAAAAGCGAAGTCTTTTAATAGTTCTGTTTATACTGTTTGTTTTTCATAACAACGCATTTTCACAGTTTGGCAAAACCTGTTTGCCCGAGGGTGTGTTTTTTTATACGCAACAACAAATTGATAACTTTCAAACTGATTATCCAAGATGCACAAAGATTGTGGGAAATATTACTGTTCGAACAAGCAATATCACCAATTTCAACGGTTTAGATGTATTAACCGCAGTTGGCGGAGGTATGTCAATATATAACAATCAGTTTCTGCCCAACCTGGATGGCCTGAATAATTTGACTTTTGTCGACGGAGGGCTATATATTCATAGCAACGATATACTCAACAGTCTGTCGGGTTTGGAAAATTTGACAAGCATTGAAGGAACTTTGGACATTAGTCACAACGATTCCCTAAACAAACTTGTTGGATTGGAAAATTTGACTTCCATAGGAGGAGAACTTCAAATAAGATATAATGAGATACTAAACAGCCTGGAGGGTTTAGAACAATTAAGCACTGTGGGGTCAGCAGCGAAAATTGAGTGCAATAATGCGCTGCACAACTTATCGGGATTGACAAAGCTGTCATCTGTGGGCGGAAAATTGTCGATATATGGTAATCTGTTCTTGAAAAACCTGGATGGCTTGAATAATCTGACAAGCATTGGCGGAAAGCTTATAATCTATAACAATGATTCGTTGACCAGCCTGTCAGGATTAGATAATATAGCAGCAGGAAGTATAAGTGATTTGAATATTTACGACAATAATTTACTGTCTTACTGCGCAGTAGAAAGTGTTTGTAATTACCTGGCTGAACCAGGGGGAGAAATTAATATTTTTAATAATTCAAGCGGCTGTAATAGTCCTACAGAAGTAGCAAATGAATGCGGGATTACTTTGTCTTGCCTGCCTTTTGGCAATTATCATTTTTCCAATCAAACTGATATTGACAATTTCCAGGCTAATTTCCCGGGATGCAGAGAATTAGCAGGTTCTGTAAGTATTAGTGGAAATTCAATTCGCAACCTGAACGGTTTGTCCGGAATATCATCTATAGCATATATGTTGTCCATTTCTAATAATGATTCTTTGACAAATTTGACTGGATTGCAGCGTCTAAAAATGATAGGTGGAGAGTTGTCAATAAGGTATAACAAGGCATTGATCAATTGTATTGGTCTGGACAGTTTAGAAAATATTGGTACTAACTTTTTAATCCATTACAATAGTTCACTGACAAGCCTGGCAGGTTTGGATAATTTAACATACATAGGAGGTGATTTACAAATTCGCAATAATAATGAATTGATTAGCTTGTTTAGTTCGGATAAAATTTCCCAAATAAGAGGAAGCCTGAGAATTGATTTTAATGGCAAACTGAATGTCCTGTCGGGCTTGGACAGCCTAAGTATTATTCGCGGAAATCTTACTATTGCAACTAACTATTCTTTGAGTAGTTTGGCTGGCTTTGGCATGTTGAACACGGTGAGAGATTATGTTTATATTGGGAGCAACAATTCCCTTGCCAGCATAAATGGATTAAACAATTTGAGCCTGATCAGAGGTTTTTTTACTGTTAAAAACAACTATTCCCTAACCGACTTGAACGGACTGGAAAATCTGGCTTCGGTAAGAGGATATCTGAAAATCGATGGAAATAATAAATTAACAAGTATTAATGGAATAGAAAATATTGATGCATCATCATTGGATGATTTATTCATTTATAATAACAACTCATTATCTTCTTGCGCAGTCCAAAGTATTTGTAATTTTTTAGCCAGCCCGAACGGTACTATTGAAATCCACGACAATGCCCCTGACTGCAACAGCCTCGAAGAAGTAGTATATGCCTGTTTGGTTGATGTAGAAGGCAAACCGTTGCTAAATCATGTTTCGATTTACCCCAACCCTGTTTCTAAAAATCTGATCGTTGAATTTGACCTTCCCCAATATGAAACCGGAAGCCTTGAGTTTTATAACTCATACGGTGCAATCATTGAAACCCACAATTTGAATAGGATTCCTAAAGGCCAAAAACTAAGTTTTGATGTGAAAGATTTGCCAGCTGGCATTTACTTTTTGCGCTTGCGAATTGGTGATGAAATAGCAACAAGAACATTGGTAAAGCTTTAATGAGTTACCACCAACTTATATACTTGCTTATCAAATTTAGTTTGCTGCACCAGGAAGTAAATTCCGTTGGGTAGGTCACTAATATCTACTTGTAATTGATGGCCTCCGCTATTGCGTGTTTCGTTCAACAAACTCTTTACTTCCCGCCCATTGAGATTAAACAATGCGATTTTTACTTCTGAAGATTGTGATAACCCAAAACTGATCTCAATTCTTTCATTTGCAGGATTTGGTGCAATTGAAGTTGGTGCAGGGCAGAAAGTGGCAGCAGGATGAATATCAGTAATCGTCGAGCCTTCAACAATCCGAATGTATTGATTGGCATCCATTGCGCCGGATTTTTGAATTATTCCTGAAGGCCAATAAACAACAATACTATCAACTACGGTAGCTTCGTTTAAACCAAAATGCAAACGCAAATCGCCAAAATCGTGGAAGCCTCCATTGGGTAGCATATTTCGTGAAATGCGCTGTCCGTCTATCCAAACATCAACCTGCGTTCCTATACCATTGGGATTGGACTGCACACCTTCAAGGTCAACCATCAGCCAGTTTCCCGGACAGTTACTATTTTTAAATAAACGGTATTTATCGATGTGGCCGGCAGCAAAAAAGTCGATGGCACCATCACCATTAAAATCGGCCCAGGCATGGCCAAAATAATCACCGATAAATTCGCCCGAAATACCAAGTCCGGGGGCTACTTCTTCAAAAGTTTCACCCTGATTACTTTTTTGCATGGTATTGCTATAGGTATAAAAATCGTGGTGAGAAGAAAAAATATCTAACCAGCCATCGCTATTATAATCCACAAAAGATGTGGTGCGTGTATCGTGATTTCCCTGCGTTCCGGTAGAAACAGTAACATCCGAAAAAGTGCCGTCGCCATTGTTGCTAAAAAGCTTACAAGTAAGGTTTGAATAACTTCCAACATAAATATCTATCAGCCCATCATTGTTAAAATCACCCACATCCAGGGCATGACCTCCCTGATTATAGCTGACACCTGCCTCAATAGTTACATCATCAAAACTACCATCTCCTTTATTTTTTAGCAATACATTGGGGCTGTCACCATATGTGGTCCAATAAAGGTCCATCAAACCATCCTCATTATAATCAAGCACGGCAATCCCAAAAAAATCGGGCATGAGAGCAATGGCTTCGGCCTCCGAAAAAGTAGCATCGCCATTGTTGTATAATATGGAAACATCATCACCCGCAACTGAAACCAGGTCGGCAAAACCATCATTGTTAAAATCGGCAATATTGTAAACGGCTGCCGAGGTAATTCCTGAACTGGCGGTGATGTCGTTGAATGTTCCATCACCATTGCTTTCGAAAAGAAATTGCGTTCCCGAACGGGTGCGCAGAATCAGGTCGTTGAATTCATCGCCAGTCATTTCGGCAATAATAATCTTGTTGGCACCCAGACCACTCAATCCTGCCGAAGCCGTAATATTAGTAAAATGGTCGCCATCGTTGCGGTAAAACCAGAAACCATCGCCTTCCTGATTTGAAATACCCAGATCAGGATCACCATCATTGTCAATATCGCCCCAGCCCACTGCATGACCCAGGCCAGTCTGCCCACTTATTCCCATTGCAGAAGTTACGTTTTGAAAAAGCTGTTGACAGAGCGCAGGATTTATAAGCGATACAATTAATAAAATCGAAAGCGAGAGTACTTGTCTTTTCATTTTTCAATTGTTAAGAATTAGTGCAACAAAATTATCAAAATATTGCTGTTATTAATTATTCTTATTATCTTTACCCAGACAAAACCAATACCGTTTTTCAAATGTTAATCAATTGTACAGACAGTCCCACTAGTGAATGGACAGAAAAAAAACTGTCGGCTGCAAAAGATAGTTTTGGATTGATTGAAGATGTTAGTCTACCTAAAGTCAATGACAAAATGACTGACGAAGATATTGATCTGCTGGCCGACGAAAGTTTCGAGAACATCATGCTCATTTTTGACGAAACCGATGAAATGTCGAAACCGCAGGCTGTTTTTCTGGATGAAGAACTCGCACTCGATATTCGAATCAGGGAACGCCTTGAAGCCATTGAAATTCACTGCATCGGATTTGAAGAGATTTAGGCCTGAGTTACCAGGTGGCATTGTTTTAAATCTTTACATCTGTCCTGCTCAGGGCGTAGTTAAGGAAACAGGGAGGATTTTTCCATTAAAATAACGATGTCCGGTATACGCAAAATCTGCGATAAAATCTGCCATTTCGTTAGACTGCAAAGGTGCTTGATAGCCTGGAAAAGCCTGCGACAACATTTCTGTTTGAACGGCACCAAGTGCCAAAGCATTGGCCTTGATGTTTCTTGATTTTAATTCCTCAGCCAAACATTCGGTAAACACAGCCACTGCAGCTTTACTTGCACTATAAAGTGACAATCCGGGAAACTTTGCACTGCCCTGAAAACCGCCCATACTGGATATATTTACAATATGTGCCTGATCGCTAAAAAAAGGCAAAAGTTCACGAACCAATTTGAAAGTGCTTTTAACATTCACATTAAAAGTCTGGTCAAAATCATCATCCGTTAAATCTGCAAGCAGCTTATTGACAAGCAATCCGGCATTGTTAATCAGGATATCCACCTTTTTAAAATGCGCATTTACAAACGGTATTAATTCCTCACCATAATCAACTGTTGCAAGATCAAACTGCAGAAAAGAAAAATGATCAGATTGCAACTCCTTGTCCAATTGCTGTAATTTCTCGATGCTTCTTGCAATAGCAATTACCTGATGGCCATCGCGAGCAAACTTCTTCGCCAATTCGTATCCAATGCCCTTGCTGGCACCTGTTATTATTACGTTCATCTTATTGTTTCAATTTTCTTCAAAAGTAAGGTAAAAGCTTGAGCTAAGGTTGGGATTGAGTGTTGAGGTTGAGGTTGGGATTAAGGTTGAGGTTGGAATTAAGGTTGAGGTTGAGATTAAGGTTGAGGTTGAGTGTTGAGGTTGAGTATTAAGGTTCCGGTGAGTATTGAAGTTTTGGATTTTGGGTTTTGGATTTTTCATTTTCACCTTCACCCCTTCAATATTTTATTACTTTTGATTTTTAAAGCAGTAAACCTGAAAAATGACTATTGAAGAAGTAATCGATCTTGCATTGATTGAAGATTTGGGTGATGGGGATCACACATCATTGGCAACTATTCCAAAATATGCCATCGGCAAGGCAATGCTTACCGCCAAAGAAAATGGGATTCTTGCCGGTGTAAAAGTTGCCACAGAAGTTTTCAAAAAAATTGATCCGGATATCCAGATTGAGTTTCTAAAAAAAGATGGTGACTTTATTCAGTCAGGAGATATCGTGTTTACACTGGAAGGCAAGTCGCAACTACTGCTTTCAGCCGAACGAACAGCACTCAATTTTATTCAGCGCATGAGCGGCATCGCAACCTTCACACATCAAGTGGTTCAGAAACTTGAAGGCCTGCAAACAAAAGTATTGGACACACGAAAAACAACTGCCTGCAACCGTGTAATCGAAAAACTTGCCGTTAAAATTGGCGGTGGGCACAACCACCGTTTTGGTTTGTACGATATGATTATGATTAAAGACAACCACGTTGATTTTGCCGGCGGAATTCAACAGGCGATAAGTGCGACGAAAACTTATCTTAACAAAAAAGGGAAAGATTTAAAGATTGAAATTGAGGTCAGAGATTTTGCAGAGCTTGACGAAGTTATGCTCACAGGAGGAGTTGACCGCATTATGCTTGACAATTTCACACCCTCTGACTTAGAAATAGCTGTTCGGCTAATTGATGGCAAATACGAAACAGAAGCATCCGGCGGAATCAGTATCGATAACATCAGGAAATATGCAGAAACTGGCGTTGATTTTATTTCGGTTGGTGCATTAACTCACCAGATAAAAAGTTTAGATTTAAGCTTAACCGCAAAACTGCCAGTGTAAATTAACAGGAAAACCAGATTATCCACCAAAGCAAAAATCATTGGAAAAATATTTACAAAAGCTAAAACGCAATTTCTTAAAACTTGAAGTCCGGGTTAGAAGAACATTGAGTTTTATTGTGCTTCCGGGTTTTGATGGGATGCCACTTTACGACGTGCTTGTATTTTTCTTTCGCGGCTTGTTCCAGGGAGTTCTAACATACCGGGCAGCGGCCATTGCCTTCGATTTTTTTCTGGCACTGGTTCCTTTTATCTTATTTCTTTTCACCCTTGTTCCCTTTGTTACAACGGCTGATATCCAGGTGCAATTGTTAGGCATGATGGACCAAATAATCCCTGCCAGTATATATGAATTGGCTGAAAGTACCATCGTTGAAATTGTAAGCAGACCTGCTTCCGGATTATTGTCCATTGTTTTTGTAATGTCTATTTATTTTTCAACAAACGGCATCGATACTATTCTTTTGAGTTTTCGCCAGGGATACTACGAAATAGAAACCTGGCCATGGTGGAAGCAGAAATTAAGGGCTTTTGTATTGATGGTTGGTTTGTCGTTCTTGTTTTTCATATCAATGACATTTCTTGGCTTTGGAAAGTTGGTAATCAATATACTGGCAGAACAACAAATTATTACCAGCGAACTGACCATAGTATCACTTATCTTTATTCAGTGGATTGTCATCATTGGTAATATCTTGTTAAGCATCTCTCTTTTGTATTATTTTGGACAAGCCAAAGACAAGGAGATGAGTAGATACCGATTCATTTCTGCAGGTTCAGTTTTGTCAACTTCTTTGTTTATTTTTGGTGGTGTATTGCTCAAACTATACTTTGAAAATTTCTCAAGATATAACCTACTCTATGGCTCAATCGGTTCGTTAATCATTCTGCTTATTTGGCTTTACTACAATTCAATTATTCTTCTTATTGGATTTGAGCTAAACACCAGCATTCGAAAATCAAAATCAGAAAAAACTGCATATCGGGTAATTGAATAGGCTTATTTTCCGCCACCAATAAGTGTTACTGCACCTCTCACTTCTTTTGTTAATGAAATTGAACTTCTCCCAATTTCTGTATAATTAGCTACATAATAATAAACACCATCGGCACAGGCTTTGCCATTGTAGCGGCCATCCCATTTCTCTTCAATGTTATTGAGGGTTTCCATGATTTGTCCCCAACGGTTGAAGATCACCATCTCGAAATCTATAACATATGCACCTACTGCATAAAATTCATCATTATAACCATCGCTATTGGGGGTGAAAACATTGGGAATCCAAAGCAAACTACAACTTGCCACGATAATGGAATCAGACAAAAAACAACGTCCATCACTGGCTTCTACCCAATAAATTCCTTCCTCTTGAACAATCAGAATACTTTCTGTTGAACCATCATTCCACAAATAAGAATAGAAATCTGAACCGGGTGTCA
>QMPA01000059.1 GCA_003650365.1 Bacteroidota bacterium
AATAATTTATAAACCCTTCCTGCTGCTTCTTTAGAGGTGTGTTGTAACATGCTCAATGCAGGTTCAACATCCATTCCTCTTACCAGGTCTGCGACTAAACGCATTTTACGTGGCGATGTAGGAACGTTGCGAAGCCTTGCAACGTATTGCGTCTTGCGGGCTTCTTTTCTCTCTTCGGCACTAATATGTTTTCTTGATCCCATTTTAAGTAATTATTTACTTCTTATTCCTTTTCCCGGCATGTCCTCTAAAAAGTCTGGTTGGTGCAAACTCTCCAAGTTTGTGACCTACCATATTCTCAGTAATGTATACCGGAATGAATTTATTACCATTATGAACAGCGATGGTTTGCCCGACAAATTCAGGGGAAATCATTGAAGCTCTAGACCAGGTTTTGACAACGGTTTTTTTACCAGAGTCAATATTTGACATCACTTTTTTCTCAAGTTTAATGTCGATGTAAGGTCCTTTTTTTAACGAACGGCTCATATTAATTCAATTAACTTCTGTGGTTATTTCTTTCTTCTTTCGATGATGTATTTGTTCGAAGCCTTCTTCTTTGAACGCGTACGGAAACCTTTAGCTGGCAAACCTTTCCTTGAACGAGGTTGTCCACCTGACGATTTTCCTTCACCACCACCCATGGGGTGATCGACAGGGTTCATGGCTACACCACGTACGCGGGGTCGACGACCTAACCAACGGCTTCGTCCGGCTTTACCTGAAACTTCAAGCTGGTGGTCAGCATTCGAAACAGTTCCGATAGTTGCTTTACACGTTTGCAAAACCATACGGGTTTCACCTGATGGTAATTTAAGGATTGCAAACTTGCCTTCCCTTGTCATCAACTGGGCATACGAACCAGCACTACGGGCCATTTTTGCTCCCTGACCAGGACGCAACTCAATATTATGAATGACAGTTCCAAAAGGAATTTCACTCATATACATTGCATTCCCAATCTCCGGGGCAGTACCTTTTCCAGCATTAATCTCCTGTCCGACTTTTAAGCCATGAGGAGCAATGATGTAGCGTTTTTCGCCATCGGCATAATAGACCAAAGCAATACGTGCTGTACGGTTCGGATCATATTCAATGGTCTTTACCTTACCGGGAACGCCTTCTTTGTCTCTCTTAAAGTCGATGACTCTATACTTTTTCTTGTGACCTCCGCCTACGTTGCGAATAGTCATTCTTCCTTCACTGTTTCTACCACCGGTTCTTCTTTTACCGGCTACCAAGCTTTTTTCGGGCTTAGTAGCAGTGATGTCGTCAAATGCGCTTATTACCTTAAAGCGTTGACCTGGAGTTGTAGGTTTATATTTTTTCAGTGCCATTTCTAAATGTTGCTAAAAAAATCAATTGATTCACCTTCTGGAAGCGTAACTATCGCTTTTTTAAAGGCCTTTGTCTTACCGGAAATAACGCCTGATTTTGTATTGCGCGATTTCCTTTTTCCTGAGTAATTCATGGTATTTACAGAAAGAACCTGTACACCGTAAAGATCTTCAACCTCACTTTTGATTTGGATTTTGTTTGCTGTTTTATCAACAATAAAACCAAATTGGTTGAGCTTCTCACCTTTATCGGTCATCTTCTCTGTAATTATCGGTTTAAATATTACACCCATCTTCTTTAATTTTTCTATTTTGAGAATACTTCTGCGATGGCTTTCAACGAACTTTCAAGAAACAGAATTTTATTTGCATGAAGAATTTCGTATGTGTTCAGCGTTTCGGCTCTTACAACTTTCGTATTTTGAAGGTTACGTGTAGAAAGATAGAGGTTGTTGTCGGCTTCATTTAAAACCAGCAAAGTTCTCTTGTCCTTTACATTTAAACCTTCCAAAATCTGAAGGTAATCTTTGGTTTTTGCGGCTTCCATAGTGAAATCCTCAACTACCAGAATATCTTTATCTTTTGCTTTGTAAGTCAATGCTGACAAACGTGCCAGATTTTTAACTTTTTTATTCAGCTTTAAACGGTACTCATGTGGGTGTGGTCCAAAAACGCGTCCACCACCACGAAATAAGGGATTTTTAATACTTCCTGCCCTGGCTGTTCCGGTACCTTTCTGACGTTTGATTTTACGGGTGCTGCCCATAATATCACTTCTTTCTTTCGAATCGTGGGTACCTTGACGTTGATGTGCCATATAACGTTTGGCATCCAGATAGATGGCATGGTCATTGGGTTCAATTCCAAAGATCGCCTTATCCAGTTTCACCTTACGGCCGGTTTCTTCACCACTGATCTTATGAACTTTTAGCTCCATCTCTCAATCTTTACATATGAATTATTTGGACCGGGAATCGCTCCTTTAACTACAATAACATTCTTCTCAGGAATAATTTTCACAACCTTAAGGTTGATGAGTTTAACCCTGTTGCCACCCATTCTTCCGGCCATACGCATCCCTTTAAAAACACGTGACGGATATGAAGAGGCTCCAATGGATCCAGGTGCACGCAATCTGTTGTGCTGTCCGTGTGTGGCATCATTAACTCCTTTAAAGTTGTAACGTTTTACTACACCCTGAAAACCTTTACCTTTGGAAGTACCGACTACATCAATGAATTCACCTTCTACAAAAACATCTACCGTTAACACATCGCCATACTGTTTCTTTTCCTCGAAACGGGTAAATTCAGCAACAAAACGCTTTGGTGTTGTTTTTGCTTTTTTGAAGTGACCTTGCATCGCTTTTGTCGTATGCTTTTCCTTTTTCTCTTCGAAAGCCAATTGAATGGCTTCGTAACCGTCAACCTCTTTCGTACGAACCTGGGTAACGATGCATGGTCCGGCCTCGATGACGGTACAAGGAATGTTTTTCCCATTCTCGTCAAAAATGCTGGTCATACCAATTTTTTTTCCTAATAATCCTGACATTGCTATAAATCTTTATGCCGTTCTTGTTAAACTTTTATCTCTACCTCAACACCACTGGGTAATTCCAGTTTCATTAAAGCATCAATTGTTTTCGATGATGAATTGTAAATATCCATCAATCTTTTATAAGTAGGTAACTCAAACTGCTCCCGTGCTTTTTTATTGACAAAAGTTGAACGGTTCACAGTAAAGACCTTTTTGTGAGTTGGCAATGGAATCGGGCCACTAACAATGGCACCCGTTACTTTAATCGCCTTTACAATCTTTTCAGCTGATTTATCAACCAGGTTGTGATCGTAAGATTTTAGTTTAATTCTAATTTTTTGGCTCACGTCTATTTCGGTTTTAACTAATAATTCCTCTTACTTTTTTAATTACCTCTTCAGTAATATAATCTGGGGCTTGCTTAAAACTGTCAAACTCCATTGTTGATGTTGCTCTTCCTGAACTGAGTGTACGCAATGTTGTTACATAACCAAACATTTCTGACAAAGGCACTTTTGCTTTGATGATTTGAAAACCAACTTTCGCAGTAACATTCTCTACAATTGCCCTTCTTTTATTCAGATCGCCAGTAATTTCTCCCAAATAATCGTCAGGAGTTACTACTTCAACTTTCATAATTGGCTCGAGCAAAGCTGATTTCGCTTTTCTGGCAGCAGCTTTAAAGCCAATTTTAGCAGCCAATTCAAACGATAGTTGGTCAGAATCAACTGCGTGAAAAGATCCGTCAAACAACCTTACTTTCATGCTGTCGACAGGGAAACCAGCCAATACACCATTTTGCATAGCGGCTTCAAATCCTTTTTTAACAGAAGGAATGAATTCTCGTGGAATATCACCTCCTTTAATTTCATTTATAAACTGAAGTCCTTCCTCACCTTCGTCAACAGGTCCGAGTTCGAATGAAATGTCGGCAAATTTACCACGGCCACCGGTCTGTTTTTTATAAACTTCCCTGTATTCGGCAGAACCTACTACCGCTTCTTTGTATGATACCTGTGGTTGTCCAATACTACATTCAACATTAAACTCACGTTTCAAACGGTCAACAAGAATATCCAGATGCAATTCACCCATTCCTGAAATAATGGTCTGGCCGGAATCCTCATCAGTTCTTACTTTAAATGTCGGGTCTTCCTCGGTAAGTTTTCCAAGGGCAAGCGACATTTTATCAATATCTTTTTGTGTTTTGGGCTCAATAGCGATACTAATAACAGGATCGGGGAAAGTGATTGACTCCAGGATTACCTGATGCTTTTCATCACACAAAGTATCACCCGTATGAATCTTCTTAAACCCAACTGCTGCACCAATATCACCAGCTTCAATCTGATCTAATGGCTCCTGCTTATTTGCGTGCATTTGCATGATGCGGCTAATGCGTTCCTTTTTTCCTGTTGATGTATTGAAAACATAAGAACCGGCTTTGAGTGTTCCAGAATATACCCGGAAAAAGCAAAGACGACCTACAAACGGATCAGTTGCAATTTTAAACGCCAATGCGCTAAAGTGATCGTTAGGATCGGCACTGCGAATAACTACCTGGTCGTTTTTAGGATTAATACCTTCAACAGATTCAACATCTAACGGACTTGGTAAAAATTCTATAATCGCGTTCAATAACATTTGAACACCTTTGTTCTTAAATGCAGAACCACACATTACAGGTGTGATGCTCATATTGAGTGTAGCTGTCCTAATGACACTTATCATTTCTTCTTCTGTAATTGAATGCGGATCGTCCATGAACTTCTCCAGCAAGTCATCGCTTTCTTCAGCAACACCTTCAATCAATTTCATCCGATAAGTTTGTGCAATTTCCTGTAAGTCTTCTGGTATTGGAATTTCAACAATCTTTGTTCCATGTTCTTCTGACTCGTCCCAAACAAAGGCTTTGTCCTTTACCAGGTCAACAACACCTTGAAAATCATCTTCGGCACCAATTGGAATTTGAACAGGAACCGGGTTTGCACCAAGGCGTTCCTTCATTTGATCAATTACACCAAAGAAATCTGCTCCAGCCCTGTCCATTTTATTGACAAAACTAATGCGCGGAACTTTATATTTATCGGCCTGACGCCATACTGTTTCTGATTGTGGTTCTACACCACCAACAGCACAAAATAAGGCAACAGCACCATCAAGAACACGCAAAGAACGTTCAACTTCAACAGTGAAATCAACGTGCCCAGGTGTATCTATAATATTAATCTTGTGTTTTTTATTAAATAGTTCCCAGAAAACAGTTGTTGCAGCAGAGGTAATGGTGATACCTCTTTCCTGCTCCTGAACCATCCAGTCCATAGTAGCAGCTCCTTCGTGCACCTCGCCAATTTTGTAATTACGTCCTGTGTAAAACAAAATACGCTCGGTAACCGTCGTTTTTCCCGCATCAATATGGGCCATAATGCCGATATTACGGGTAAAACTGAGCTTATTAGTTATGTTGGTTTTTTCTGCCATTAGTTTTTAATAGTCTGTCAGCTTTTCAAATTAGAATCTAAAATGTGAAAAAGCTTTGTTGGCTGCAGCCATACGGTGTGTATCTTCCTTTTTCTTAAAAGCAGCGCCTTCGTCTTTGTAGGCTGCAAGAATTTCTCCTGCCAATTTTTTACCCATACTCTTTTCGTGACGTTTGCGTGAAAAGCTAATCAGGTTTTTCATACCAATTGACTGTTTCCGTCCGGCATAAATTTCAGAAGGTATCTGGAAAGTCGCTCCACCAATACGACGACTTTTAACTTCGACCGCTGGTGTAACATTTGCCAATGCTTTTTTCCAAACCTCCAAAGGATCTTCTTCTAATTTCTCTTTAACCACATCCATCGCCTCGTAAAAAATACGATAAGCAACACTTTTCTTTCCTTGAAGCATGATATTGTTTACAAACTTGGTCACCAAAACATCGTTAAATTTTGGATCGGGAAGAATGATGCGTTTTTTTGGTTTATTTTTTCTCATTTTTCAACAAGCTTAAGCTGTTTAAAATTCGTTTTATTTCTTGGGACGCTTGGTTCCATATTTCGACCGGCGTTGTGTACGGCCTTCAACTCCCGAAGTATCCAATGCACCACGAATAATGTGGTAACGTACTCCCGGAAGGTCTTTTACACGACCACCCCTGATCATTACAATGGAGTGCTCCTGAAGATTGTGACCTTCACCAGGAATATAGGCATTTACCTCTTTACCGTTTGTAAGCCTGACCCTGGCTACTTTACGCATGGCCGAATTCGGTTTTTTTGGTGTAGTGGTATAAACCCTTACACAAACGCCACGACGCTGTGGACACGAATCCAAAGCCTTGGATTTACTTTGCTTAACCAGTTTCTTACGGCCTTTTCTTACTAACTGTTGTATTGTCGGCATATTATTTTGTTTTTAAACCATGCTCCGTTTTTCGAGGGCGCAAAAGTATAAAATATATTAAACGAATTTTCGTTTTCTAATTTTATTTTTTTCGGGAATTCTGACTTAGGGAGGTAACCGGATGGTTTTTTTCAAAACTTCGCAACTTTATTCTGAAATCGGGTTGCGCCGGAGACCTATATCGTTTTACCTTGTCAGGTCCCTTTTTCTATTTAACTCTATCTGTTTCAGTAAGTTTAATACGCACTCCTCTGAAACGGGCTGCAAAGGTAAAAACATTTAATTAATACGCAAGTAATAATTTAGAAATATTTTTTGTAAAAAGTGAAAAATAAATGACAGGGGTCATCATTTCAGCCCTTTGCAATTGGGTTTAGCAAATAGCCAAAAGAAACCTAAAATTAATAGGCTCTGATTTGGATGAATATTTGCTTGCTGACTTTACTCAACATAACAAGTAATCTTTATTTGAACAGCTTCCATAAATAATCAATATCCACAAAAACCTATTTTTACCGCTTATTTTCAAAACCGGTAAATCCATGAAAAAACCAGCCTCCATTTTTAATAGATTCCTGAATGTAACCGAGAAGGTTGGCAACGCTTTGCCACACCCGGCAACCCTTTTTGCAATTTTTGCTGCCGGCATTTTATTGCTTTCAGGAATAGCAGCATTTTTTGGCTGGGATGCCGTGCATCCAACAACCGGAGATGTCATCTCGCCTGTCAACCTACTTTCTAAAGAAGGCCTTCACCGGGTGATGTTGGAAATGGTCCACAATTTCACCAGCTTTGCTCCATTGGGTATCGTCCTTGTTGCCATGCTTGGAATTGGTATTGCCGAAAGTAGTGGGCTGATTGGTGCTGGAATTAGACTACTGGTCATTTCGTCACCCCGGCGATGGATGACTTTTGTAATTGTATTGGCTGGCATTTTATCGAATACAGCCAGCGATATTGGTTACGTTTTACTTATTCCGCTTGCCGGAACTATTTTTCTTTCGATGGGCCGAAACCCGTTATTGGGAATGGCTGCCGCATTTGCGGGTGTTTCGGGTGGCTTTAGTGCTAACCTTATTTTGGGCACCATCGACCCCTTGCTTGCGGGCCTTTCGGAAGAAGCCGCCCATATTATGGACCCAAGCTACGAAGTTAATCCAACCGCCAATTATTATTTCATGGTTGTTTCGACAATAATAATTGCAGCGGCAGGAACCCTGGTAACAGAAAAAATTATTGCTCCCCGCCTGGGGGAATACAAAGGTGATGAAAAACCTGAAGAAATCAAAAAACTTAGTAAAGACGAGAGAAAAGGGCTGCGATGGGCAGGAGTTGTTACCCTTATTCTGACAGCTCTCGTCCTGTGGGGAACAATACCGGAACATGGTTTTCTGCGTGCAGCCGATGGTAGTATCCTCAGGTCTCCTGTGATAAAAGGAGTAATTGCTTTACTATTTATCTTTACAACTGCTTCCGGAATGGCTTACGGCTTTGCCTCTGGTAAGTTTAAAAATGACGGTGATGTAGTAGCAGGAATGGCCACTGCGATAAAAACTCTGGCTGTTTATATTGTTCTGGTATTTTTTGCTGCCCAGTTTGTAGCCTATTTTAAATGGAGTCACCTGGGTGAGATTCTTGCTATTAACGGTGCTATCTTCCTAAAAAGCATCAATATTGGAATGGTGCCTTTGTTGCTGATGTTCATTATTTTGGCCGGAACCATTAATATGGCCATGGGAAGTGCATCTGCCAAATGGGCAATTATGGCTCCGGTGTTTATCCCATTGTTTATGGAATTGGGCTATTCCCCGGAACTGTCGCAGGTGGTTTACCGCATTGGTGACAGTGTTACCAACCTCATCTCCCCGATGATGAGTTTCTTTGCCTTGATTATCGCATTTTTCCAGCGTTACGATAAGAAAGCCAGTATAGGCACAATTATATCTACCATGCTGCCGTACACATTTGTTTTCTTTATTGCCTGGTCTGTGCTGCTGCTTATTTGGGTTTATTTTGGATGGCCTTTGGGGCCGGGAGCATCATTGTATTATGGAGGGGGAATTGGTAATTAATGTTTGCCCACTAATCCTCAATTTCGTAATACAAACTGTAACGGTAGGGGTTGCCCTGTCGTGATGTTATTTCGTAAGACCTTATCAGGAAATTGTTGTTGTTGGGATTCCAAATATAAGTATCAAAACTGCAAGGGGAAACATTTCCCTTTCTACCAAGGGATACAAGCAGATCAATTGTTAAATAAACATTCGACCATTCTCCTTCTTTCAGTTCAAATTCGCTAAAATTGACTGACTTCCATTGGATTGTTTCTTCACCATTTTTAATAACTGCAACTATTGCCCCCTGACTATTTTTCTCTAAAGCCTTAACCTGAACAGCAATATCAATAAATAAATAACGACTGTCGGTAATTTCACTCAAGGGCATCGTTATTCCCGGGCCATATTTCGTTCCCGGGTTCATGTGAAATACATTTGTGTTTCTAACAGAATCCTCCTCAATATACTTGTCATTTATTTTCCAATTGCCAATTTCACTATAAAAGTCTGTTACAGCCACCGTTTTTCCCGAAAGCTCTTTTTCACCTTCAGGTAGTGTTTTTGCAAAAGTGAAATGCTCGAAAGTAAAACCATAATTATAATCAATCCAGTAAGGGAAAAACTGATTAATAGTCATAAAACTCACAGGATCAAGTCCTGATGTAATCACTACGTTTTCATTAATTGCCTGAACCACCGAATCAAACTGCAAAGTCGTTAGATTTTTATTTCTAACTGTATAATAAGGTATCGCTTTTTCATGTTTCGAAAAGTAATACTCACTATAATAAGGCAGGTAATCGTTAATAATAAACACATCATCCGGATATTTTTCTTCAAGCTGTATTGCTTTTTTTACCACTTCGCTAAACGGCTGTCGATAAAAATGCCGGTAATGGTCACGGATAAAAATGAGTGTCAGGCTGTTCACCAAAATGATTAAAGCAACAACTATAGAAATCCGTTGCAAACTGATATTTCCAATAAATGAGAAAATAAGTATAAATAGGTAAGGCGCAGAAAAAATCAGAAGGGAATACTGTAAAATAGGTCCTGCCGTATAGGAATAAATGTAGCCGAAGACCGGGGCAGGAACAAGCCATAATAATAAGACAAGTCGCTTCTTTTTTTGGATTGAACTTCCAGCTATATTTGGAACAGTAAAACTACCGACAGTTACAATAAGCAAAATGAGCACATACGACCAGTATGAATAGTGAAACAGCCACCGCAAAAAATCGAACAAAAAATATGGCCCAGGTTCGCCAAGCCATCCAATAGAGCCTTTTGAAGCCTGGCTAAAAAAAATACCGAGGTGTGGAATATATAAAACAAAGATGGCTAATCCCGACAATGTATAAGGTATGATTGTTTTTCTATTGGCCAAAAAGAGACCCGATATGCCAACTGTTGCCACAAACAGCAAACTAAAATAATGATTATAAGCTGTCAAAGCAGCAAATAAGACAAATAAAGCCAGGTACTTTAATTTCTGCCGAACCAGGAAATATTTGCTCCAGTAAAAAACCATCAGCAGCGAAAAAAACAAACCACTGACATAGGGTCTGGCAATCTGCCCATACAATACAAACAACTGAATACTACTTACATAAGCAGCCGTCAGTATGCCGGTGCTTTGTCCAAACCACAAATCGCCAATTTTGAAGGAAAGCCAGATTGCTGCAACACCTGCCAGCATAAATGGCAGTTTCACAACAAACTCGGCATCACCAAATAAGCGTATCCAATAGTACATAAAAACCTGAACTCCGGCCGGATGGAAATCATTTTCGGCAACCCCAATTTTTATCAGGTCTGCAAAATTGTCGAAGCCTGTTCGGCTCATTGCACTCAGTTCGTCGAACATAAATGGGATTTCCCAGAAATTCCAGAAACGCAATACAATTCCTGCCAATAAAATCATCAGGATTAACAGTTTGGGATATTGGGGAATGTCCTTCATTTTTTCTAGAAAAAATCAAAAATAGTCAAAATAATCTTTGTTGAAAACAAGCCGTCCTATTCAAAGATAACGAAGCTGAAATCAGTATTTTTGTCGGCACAAAAAAAAGAATTTTGGAACAATTTCTTCAACAACTCAACAAAGAACAATACAATGCAACCGTTCAGTCCGAAGGACCGGTGATGGTAATTGCCGGTGCAGGTGCAGGAAAAACGCGCGTACTTACCTACCGTGTTGCATACCTACTGAGTAAAGGCATTGACCCTTTTAACGTACTTGCCCTGACCTTTACCAACAAAGCCGCCCGCGAAATGAAAGAACGGGTTATCGACTTGATTGGCGATGCGGATGGCCGCAATGTATGGATGGGGACTTTCCACTCCATTTTTGCCAAAATACTTCGTATCGAAGGACACCGTCTTGGCTATCCATCTAATTTTACTATTTACGACAGCGATGATAGCAAACGGCTCATCCGGAACATCATTAAGGAGATGGAACTCGACAACAAAGTCTATCCACCCAACTATGTGAAGTCACGTATTTCCGCTGCCAAATCGAACCTGGTTTCTCCCGAACAATATGCCAACGACCCAGATATTCTTTCGGCTGACGAAAGTGCCCGCAAACCACTGATCAAAGACATTTACAGAACCTACAACCAGCGTTTGAAACGGGCCGATGCTATGGATTTCGACGACCTGCTTTTCAACACCTATTTGCTTTTCATCCAATTTGGCGATACACTCTATAAATACCAGCAAAAGTTCAGGTACATTCTTGTAGATGAGTACCAGGACACCAACCAAGCGCAATACCTCATCATTAAAAAACTAGCTGCTAACAGCGAGAACATTTGTGTGGTGGGCGATGATGCGCAAAGTATTTACGCTTTCAGGGGAGCCAATATTGGCAATATGCTAAACTTTAAAAAAGATTATCCCGATTATAAATTATTCAAACTGGAACAAAACTACCGTTCCACAAAAAACATAGTTGAGGCAGCCAACCAGGTGATCACCTACAATAAAGACCAGATCAAAAAAACCGTCTGGACAGAAAATGACCTGGGCGAATCCATCGGTTTTATCAAAGCCAGAAGCGATAATGTTGAAGGCGAGTTGGTGGCCAATGCCATCTTCGAAAACAAAATGAACAAGCAATTGCCAAACAGTGCTTTTGCTATTTTATACCGCACCAATGCACAAAGCCGCTCGATGGAGGAGGCCCTGCGAAAACTGAATATCCCGTACCGGATTTACGGCGGACTCTCCTTCTACAACCGCAAAGAAATTAAGGATTTATTGGCCTACTTCCGCCTCGCCATCAACCACAATGATGAAGATTCGGCTCAACGTATCATCAACGTACCAGCCCGTGGTATTGGAAAAACCACCATGGAAAAACTGGCAGTTGCCGCCAACCAGCACAATACCAATTTGTGGGAAGTACTCAACAACCCCTTAAAGTTTAATGTACAGCTCAATACAGGAACGCGAACAAAGCTCTCAAACTTCACCACACTGATCAAAAGTTTTGCAGCAGAATTGAAAAAGAAAGATGCCTTTGATGCAGCCAATCACATTGCACAATCATCAGGCTTACTTCGCTTTTTACGCGAAGAAGACACCCCCGAAGGCATCAGCAGGGTAGAGAATATTGAGGAACTGCTGAACGGTATCAAAGAGTTTTCGGAAAAAGGTGCGGAAGAAAATGCCGGCGATTTGCAAAACCAGGGCTCGCTCGAAGAATTTATGCAAGATGTTGCCCTGCTTACCGATGCCGATAAAGATGGGGAAGAAGACAACGATAAAGTCAGCCTAATGACTATTCATGCTGCCAAAGGCCTCGAATTTCCTTATGTTTTTATTGTTGGAATGGAGGAAAACTTATTCCCTTCTTTTATGTCAATTAATACACGCGCCGAGTTGGAAGAAGAACGGCGTTTGTTTTATGTCGCACTAACACGTGCCGAAAAAATGGTTACCCTCTCCCATGCTGAAAGCAGATTCAAGTGGGGACAATATACCGTAACCGAGCCCAGCCGGTTTTTAGAGGAAATTGACGAAAAGCTAATTGACAAACCACGTAAAACCAGCATTCAAAAAAGCACTGAAAAACCCTTAGAAACCCCAAAAATTGGCAGCAACTTTCGGCGTGTGAAACAAAAATCCACATCTTCAGGAAATGGTGGAACTAGCCATTCAACATTTGAGGCATCCGATCCGGCGGCATTGCAAACGGGCATGACAGTAGAACACGCCAAATTTGGAAAAGGAAAAATCGTTGCCCTCGAAGGCCAGGGACCCAACAAAAAAGCCACCGTTTTTTTTAGTGGAATTGGCAATAAAAATTTACTGCTCAGGTTTGCGAAATTAAGGATTGTTTGACAGTTGGATGGTTGGTTGTTTGACTGTTTGATTGCTGACTGAAGACTAAAAAATCTGCCTTCAAAATAATACCTACTTTTGCGCAATAATTTACATCCTACATTTTTATCAATTTTAAATTAGAATTACAAATGGAATACAACTCGCAACGCGAAAAAATGATTATACCCGAATACGGAAGGAACGTTCAAAAGATGATTGAATATGCCAAAACTGTCGAAGACAGGGAAAAGCGTACAAAATCGGCAGAAGTAATTGTACGTGTAATGGCAGGTATGAATCCGCAAATCAAGGGTGAACTGGACTATATGCATACCCTTTGGGATCACCTTTATATTATTTCTGGTTTTGAATTGGATATTGACAGTCCTTATCCAATGCCCGAAAAAGAAATACTGTTGCGTAAACCAGAGAAAGTTGAATACAGCAGCAAAGATTTCAAGGTAATGCATTATGGTAAATACATCGAAAAAATAATCGAACACACCATCTCGCATGAAGAAGGCGAAGAGAAAGAAGCACTGATACTACTTATTGCCAATCACCTCAAGAAATCATACTTAAACTGGAACAGGGACTCTGTTAACGACGATACAATTTTAAAGCATTTGAGCGACCTTTCCGATGGCAAACTCAAACTTACTGAAGACCAAAGGCTCTCATCAACCAGTGATATTCTTGCACGTAACAAAACAAAAAAGAAAAAATTTGTTACCAAAAACAAAGACAGTAAGAAAAGATACAAGAAAAATTATTAATTAATATTTGGGTTGTTGTTTTGCCTTGATCTTTAAACAGTCAGCCCTTCACCGCTAACACCATTTACCGATGGGCTCATTTAAAATAAAGGGCGGAAAATCCCTCACGGGAAGTATCACACCCCAGGGTGCAAAAAACGAAGCATTACAGGTTATTTGTGCCGTTCTCCTTACACCGGAAGAAGTTCACATTCAAAATGTACCGGATATTCTTGATGTTCAACGGCTTATCGAACTTCTAGAAGGACTGGGTGTTGAAGTACAAAAAATAAACCGTCAGCAGTATATTTTCAGAGCTGCCAACATTGATTTAAATTTCCTGAAAACCGATGCCTTTTACAAAAAAGCAACAGCCATCCGCGGAAGCGTAATGATACTTGGTCCTTTGCTCGCACGTTTTGGCATCGGCTACTTACCTCAACCCGGAGGAGACAAAATTGGTCGCCGCCGCATGGACACTCATTTTATTGGACTACAAAAATTGGGGGCTACGTTTTCCTATGACGAAATAAAGAAAAGCTACTATGTGAAAGCTCCTCAATTGAAGGGCAATTATATGCTGCTTGAAGAAGCATCGGTAACAGGAACTGCCAACATACTGATGGCAGCGGTACTGGCCAAAGGAGAAACCACCATTTTTAATGCGGCCTGTGAACCTTATGTGATTCAACTCAGCAAAATGTTGAACAAAATGGGTGCAAAAATCAGTGGCATCGGCTCTAACCTTTTGACCGTCGAAGGCGTTGACCAATTGGGAGGATGCTCACACACCATGCTTGCCGATATGATTGAAGTCGGGAGTTTCATTGGTTTGGCAGCCATGACACAGTCTGAGATCACCATTAAAAATGTTTTTCTTACCGACCTTGGATTAATCCCTGAAATATTTCGACGCCTTGGCATCGGCATTCAACAAATGGGAAATGATATTCTTGTTCCGAAATACGACAAATACGCTATTGAAACTTTTATTGATGGATCGATCATGAATATTGCCGATGCGCCCTGGCCCGGCTTTACCCCCGACCTGATCAGCATTGTTTTGGTTACTGCAATCCAGGCAAAAGGCAGTGTACTTGTCCATCAGAAAATGTTTGAAAGTCGTTTGTTTTTTGTTGACAAACTCATCGACATGGGCGCACGCATTATTCTTTGCGATCCCCATCGTGCCACCGTAATTGGCCTCAACCATGAATTCCCGCTAAGAGGAATTAAAATGAGTTCACCTGATATTCGGGCAGGTGTTGCCCTGCTTATTGCCGCCCTTTCGGCCGAAGGCACCAGCATCATCGATAATATTGAGCAAATAGACCGCGGTTATCAGGAAATTGATTTACGCTTGCAGCAGTTGGGTGCAGATATTCAAAGGCTTTAGTTGCGAAGATTACATCTGAGAATAAAACATTTACTTCTGTCTCCAGACTTCTGACTTCCATCTTCTTTCCCCCTGTCAATATGACCGTTTTTCATCAATGGCAAATAATTTGCTAAGTCTTTTTGTTAATCTTAGAAAATGTTTTCGATGAAAAAGAAAGATAAAACCATTAAACAGGAGGAGGAACAAATTCAATCAGATGTTTCTCCTGACGATATTACAGATACTAAAAGTAGCAAGTCAAAAAAAGCAAAGAAAGCAAGTAATGCAGAAAAGCTGGATGATTTGCAAACCAAATATAACGAGCTGAACGACAAATACCTGCGATTGTATTCTGATTTCGATAACTTCAGAAAACGCAAAGCCAAAGAATTTACGGACATTATAATGACTGCATCCAAAGAGCTTGTCGTTGACTTGCTTCCAGTATTGGATGATTTTGAAAGGGCATTGCAAGCCATGAAAGAGCATGACGCTGATGAAGAATCCATAAAGGGAACAGAGCTGATTTACAATAAATTACACAATCTTTTAAAACAAAGGGGACTGACTCCGATGGACTCAATGGGTAAAGAATTTGACACCGACTGGCATGAAGCCATCACCAATATTCCGGCACCATCAAAAGACCTAAAGGGAAAGGTTGTGGATGTAATTCAAAAAGGGTACTTGCTGAATGACACCATTATCCGATATGCAAAAGTAGTGGTGGGCAATTAGTCTGCGGTTGTCAATAAAATGAATGAC
>QMPA01000060.1 GCA_003650365.1 Bacteroidota bacterium
AATAGTTTGTGAAGATTGTAAAGGAAAACGATTCAATCCCGAAACACTTGAAATCGAATATCAGGGCAAGAATATTTTTGAGGTGCTGGAATTATCAATTGAAGAGGCTGTAATTTTCTTTGAAGGGGAAACAAAAGTTCTCAGAATATTGAATCAATTGATGCAATTGGATGTGGGTTATTTGAAACTCGGCCAACCCTCAACAACATTATCTGGTGGAGAAGCCCAACGAATTAAACTGGCATCAGAACTCTACAAAACCTCAAAAGGCCATAACTTATATATCCTTGATGAGCCAAGCGTTGGATTGCACAAAGCCGATATCAGCTACCTGTTAAATGCTTTACAGAGCATCGTTGACAATGACAATACGGTTATTGTAATTGAACACGATACGGACATCATCCGGCAGGCAGACCACATCATCGACCTCGGACCCGAAGGCGGCGAAAAAGGAGGTTATCTTGTGGCAAGCGGAAATCTTGATACAATCATGCAGTGCAAAAAATCCCATACCGGAAATGCACTTAAAGAATTAATGGAACATCTCCCAAAGCAAAACAATACCAAAAACAAACGCGTAAATATTGAATTCAAGGGCGTAAGCACCAATAACTTAAAAGATATTGATGTAGAAATTCCATTAAATAAAACCACGATAATTACCGGTATTTCGGGTAGCGGAAAATCTTCGCTGGCATTCGATACCATCTTTTCAGAAAGCAGAAACCGCTTTACCGAAAGCCTCTCTACTTATGCCCGAAGGATGATGAGCAAAGTAAAGAAAGCGGAGCTCGAACATTGTTCCGGATTAACACCGGCTATCGCCATTCGTCAGAGTCCTTTTAGGAAAAATCCACGTTCGACGGTTGGTACAGCTACCGAGATTTACGACCTCTACCGGCTGTTGTTTTCCCGTGCAGGAAAAAATACTGATGACTCCCCTACCATACTTCCGGCTTCGATGTTTTCATTTAATAATATTGATGCCGCATGCAGCGAATGCAAAGGACTTGGCATCATCATCACAAGCACACCGGAAAAATTTATCAGTCATCCCGATAAACCCATTATTGATGGTGCGATGGACGGCAGCCTTCCCGGCAGGTATTTTGGCGATAAATACGGGCAATTCGTCAATACATTGATTGAAGTTGGAAAAGAAAAAGGCATTGATTTTGGCATTCCTTATAAGCAGCTTTCTGAAGAAGCTGTTGACATCGCCCTGCATGGCACCGATACAGAAGAATATAATGTTGAATGGAATTTCAAACGCGGCAACAGAAGCGGAACCCACAAAATGACAACTGTCTGGAAAGGCTTTGTGAATTTGTTGAATGAAGAATACGAAATCAAAAGAAGTGGCAAGCGTGGAGAAGCCTACCGCTACATCATGAGCGAACTAAGCTGCCCGCATTGCCTTGGAAAGCGGCTGAAAAAAGAAATCCTTGAGGTTCGTTTTGACGGGCAAAATATATCATCGCTTGCTTCAAAATCGATTCAGTTAGCGTTGAACTATTTTCAAAACATAAAATCCACCATCGACAAAACTAGTTTTGAAAGAAGCAGAAACATAGTCAAAGAAATCATCGCCAAATTGCAAACGCTTGAGAAAATCGGGCTCGGCTATATTTCCATCGACCGGCCAACAGCTACTTTATCAGGCGGGGAAGCCCAGCGCTTGCGGATTGCCACGCAATTGGTGGCTGATTTATGTGGCCTCACTTACATACTGGACGAACCCACCATCGGATTGCACCCCTACGATACGCAACATTTAATGGATGCAATTCAAAAGCTTAAAGACTATGGAAATACTGTAATCATTGTTGAACACGACCCGGACATCATCAAACAAGCAGAGCATATTATTGATTTAGGCCCCGGGGCGGGAACTTATGGCGGACAGATTGTCGCTCAGGGAAACCTGGATACCATTTTAAAAAATAGCGACTCCCCTACCGGGAAATATCTAAGAAAAAGCAGAAGCCAAATCCCTTCAGAAACCAGGCAGCTTTCTGCGGGTATTGAAATCCGTTCAGCATCAGCAAATAACTTACAGCAGTTCGATTTGGATATTCCATCTGGTGGCATCGTTGCCATCACAGGCTTATCAGGGAGCGGGAAAACATCGCTGGCTTTTGATGTAATTGCAAATTCCTATCTCGCGGGACATGCCGTGAACTGCCAGCAAATCTCATTTAACAACATCGATAATCTTTTGGTAATTGACCAGCAGAAAATCGGCACTTCCCCATTAAGCACAGCAGCCACATATACAGGGATGTTTGATTTGATTCGGGAAATGTTTTCCACAATCCCCGATGCGAAATCCAAAGGGTTTAGAAAATCACACTTTTCATTTAACAGCAAAGATGGCCGCTGTGAGAGCTGCAAAGGAATGGGACACCAAAAAGTAAGCATGGATTTTCTTTCCGATGTTTGGGTCATCTGCGACATATGTCATGGACAGCGGTATAAAAAGGAAATACTTGATATTCAATTTAAAGGTCTTTCAATCAGCGATGTGCTACAACTGGAAATAAGTGAAGCCATTTTAGTTTTTCAAGAAAACGACAAAATCAACAAAATCCTGAAAGTGTTGGAAGAAATTGGTTTGGGATATATTACACTTGGCCAAGCAACAAGCACCTTGTCGGGTGGCGAAACACAACGCTTAAAACTGGCTGCTCATCTCATCAAAGAAAGAAACGGACAAAGCCTCTTTATTTTTGACGAACCTTCCACCGGCCTTCATATGCAAGATGTTGAGCGCTTAATCCATGTTTTCCGGAAATTAATTGGAAACGGTAACTCAATAATTGTTGTCGAACACAACCAGGATATTATTCGTACTGCCGACTGGATTATTGATTTAGGGCCTCAGGGTGGCGACAAAGGGGGTGCACTGCTTTATTCTGGTATTGTTTCCGGGATTGGGAATTGTATGGATTCATTTACGGGTAAGTCACTATTTTAGGAAAACGAAATGAATCAAAAAAAAAAGCAGCAGGTTTTTACAAACTGCTGCCTTTTAAACTTTGTACCCAAGATAAGACTCGAACTTACACGACCTTGCGGTCACTGGTCCCTGAAACCAGCGCGTCTACCAATTTCGCCACTTGGGCTTTTTAGGCGTTTAAAGTCTGAAGTTTTGAGTTTAAAGTTGTTTCAATTAATACAAATGTCTCACACAACCTTCCAATCACTCAATCTTCCATTCTTCCAATTTCCCCTGTGCCCAGAACAAGAATCGAACTTGCACTCCCTAACAGGAACATGGCCCTCAACCATGCGCGTCTACCATTTCCGCCATCTGGGCTTAAAGCGGCTGCAAAAGTAATATTATTTAATTATTTCGGACATATATTTTTGAAATAATTCATCTACAGGAAACAAATGTAGAGTGGGTTGATTTTAGTACTTTTATTCCCTCATTCAAACCTCCTTATCCATGTTTACCGAAAAAGATCTCGAACAATTTAGTAGCAAAGGAATCGAAGTTGAAACTGTTCAACATCAAGTAGAAAGCTTCAAGAAAAACTTCCCTCCTATCCATCTGCACGCAGCAGCCATCCCTGGAAAAGGGATTCACCGTTTCTCTGCTGAAGAAGCACAAAGCCTAAGCAATTATTTTGATGCGCATTTTAAGGATTATAAAATCCTGAAATTTGTTCCTGCTTCGGGTGCTGCAAGTCGAATGTTCAAGACGCTTTTCGAGTTTCATGAAAATTATAATGGAAGCAAAACCGACTTGGCTGCATTCAACAAAGACCAAAGCTTTAACTCTCCGTTCAGTTTTTTTAAAAATATTGAACACTTTCCATTTTATAATCAACTCCAAGAAGCGGTTACAGACAAGGGAATGGACATCGATAAGCTGATAGAAAATAATGATTTTGGACCCATTCTAGATATTTTTCTTTCAGAGAATGGCCTAAACTATGCAGGGCTTCCAAAAGGATTACTTCTGTTTCATGATTATCCTGATGGCCCACGTCTTGCTGTTGAAGAGCACTTGGTTGAAGGTGCACATTATTCTACTGACAAAAACAATATTTCAGGTATTCACCTGACTGTTTCTCCTGAGCACTTACCAAAGTTTAAAGAAGCCATTGCCGATAAAAAGGCAAAATTCGAGTCATCTTTTGGTGTTGAATATCAAATTGATTTCTCCGAGCAAAAACCATCAACCGATACCATTGCGGTTGACACTGACAACAATCCGTTCAGGAAAGAAGACGGTAGTTTACTGTTCCGTCCGGGCGGCCATGGCGCACTGATTGAAAACCTAAAGGACCTGAATGGTGAAATTATTTTCATCAAGAATATCGATAACATTGTTCCCGACAGGCTTAGAGGAACAACCTATCTTTACAAAAAGGTAATCGGCGGACTACTGTTCAAGTTGCAGGAAAAATGCTTTGACGTATTGGAATCGCTGGAAGATGGGAATCTAAATGAGACAGATTTGGTAAGCATTAGAACTTTTGCCAAAAACGAACTGAATATTCACATTCCCCCGGCTTACGAAGGCTTTGAGAAAATAGAGAAAATTGATTTTCTTTTTAATAAACTCAATCGTCCCATGCGTATTTGTGGAATGGTGAAAAATAAAGGCGAACCCGGTGGTGGTCCGTTTTGGGTTTCGAATGAAAATGATGATATTTCTTTACAAATTGTCGAAGCCGCCCAGATGGATTTAAGTGAGCCTTCCCAAAAGGAAATCGTTGAGCAGTCAACCCACTTTAACCCTGTTGATTTGGTGTGTGGTGTACGTAATTTTGAGGGTAAAGCTTTTGACCTCAGCCAGTTTGTTGATCTGAACACTGGTCTCATTTCTTCTAAATCATTAAATGGAAAAGAACTGAAGGCACAAGAATTGCCAGGACTTTGGAATGGTGCCATGGCAGATTGGATTACTGTTTTTGTGGAGACCCCACTTATTACTTTTAACCCGGTAAAAACCATTAACGATCTGTTAAGACCCCAGCATCAACCAGCGTAATTGCTGTCCACTTTTCTTTGTTTGGCTTCTACTGATGTTTTAGTGGGTAATAAATATTTCATGTAAAACACTTGATTATTGAAAATTGTTTATTGAGTGTTGAGTGTTATTTATGTTCCACTAAATCCGCTTGTCCGATCGGTAGATTCTCGTGAGAACCTTTGTTTACTATATCGAAAACCAGCTTATTCATCTTAAAAAACCTTCCTTTGTTAACAGTTGAAATCCAAATTTACTTGACATCAGCGTTTTAATTCCGTATATTAGCCGCATTGATTTCTACCAAAAGGAATTAAGATGGCTACAAAAATGATAAATCCCATACAGGGATTCAACTGCAGCCAAAACCAAATCTTCGTAACACATCCTTCTAAAAGTGAAGGAGACTGTCCTTCCATTTGGATTCCACCTTAATGGCTTAGTAGACATTATTTTTCGCAATTAGCATAAGATATGCTTTAAACACACATTTATCAAGTAACTATTTTTTACCAATTATTTATTAAAACTATCCATCATGAAACAACTTATAATATTTTTTTTTCTTGCACTTACTATCTCTTTTTCGAATATTCAAGAAGTATTAGCACAACCCGAACCAAATAACTCGGACACCATAGATAACAAAATAAGAATTCAATTTATTAATGCTGTGAACCAAGCAATAATTGGGGACTCTAAAGAGTTCCGTTCTTTTTTTACTGATACACCAGGAGCATCTGATCAGTTTATGACTAATGAACTCGAAGAAGTTTACAAAATTTGCCAACCAGCACTGGCTTATTATAAGGATGATAAAATTCAAGTAGTTAGTAATACAACCAAGAAAATTAAAGATTACCAGGCTATACAATCCGTAGAAATTATTACAATCCATACCGATACTACCAAAGGCATTTCTTTGCCAGGTACTCTGGAGCCTTACAAACACATGACGATGGAAATTGAATGGATTAGACAAAAAAGTGGCATCTGGAAAATACAGAATCTCAATAGAAAACTTTGGGATTGAAATTAACTCACAATAAATAGTTGAATACTTTTCTGAAAAAACTGCTAATTCAAATAGCCCATAGCTAACTTTGTATGCCTATTATTAATCATAGGAAGCAGCTATGCAATACACATCTACAATTAGCAGAAACATACTTATTGAAGACTTAATCAACAATTACTCATTTTCTGTACGCTACTTAATGGAAAAGGGCATTCGCTGCATCAGATGCGGTGAGCCTATTTGGGGAACCCTTGAAGAGGCAGCAAAAGAAAAGGATTTTGATGACGAAGCCATCGATACTTTTGTAAAAGAAATGAATGATTTAGCCGGTAAAATGGAAGTAGAAAAGCGATAAGAAGTTTTTGCACACAAATTGGATTGGTGGCAATTTATGGGGCTAATCTGTCTATTTTCCATTTGCTTTCCATAAGGCGGTATCGTAGGCGGTCGTGTAGGCGGTGTTTACCACCCTGCCAAAACTCGAATAGCTCAGGTGTTAATTCATAACCACCCCAGTTTTTCGGACGTTTGATTTGTGCTGGATTTTGCAGTAATTTATTTCGCCTATTTTCCAATACTTTTAAGCTCAATATTGTTTCACTTTGCGGAGATATAATTGCACTCAAACGACTTTCAATGGGACGTGAATTAAAATAATCTTCCGATTTTTTTGCACTCGTTTTCCTAAGCTTCCCTTCAATTATTACTTGCCGCTCTAATGCTGTCCAGAAAAAATGAAAAGATACAAAGGGATTATCTTCCAGGTCTCTTCCTTTTCTGCTCAGGTAATTTGTGTAAAAAACAAGTCCTCCCTGCGCTGTAATCTCCTTCAGTAAAACGATACGCGACGAAGGCTTCCCAAGTCTTCCTACTGTTGACACAACCATCGCATTGAATTCATCGAGGCCAGCAACTTTCACTTCTTCCAACCAAAGCCTGAACATTAAAATGGGAGAATCCGGCAATTTCATTTCAATCAATTTATACTTACCAAAATCGCGCCTAAGGTCAGAGAGTTCCATTAAATTTTTAATTTTGGCAAAGGTAATATTCCCCGAAAGCAAAGCCCTATGAGCCAATCCAACCGAAGAAAAATGAAGCCCTCATTAGTTGTGGTTCTTTTTGTAGTAATTATTGCCATTTTTTATTTCCTTTTCTTTATGCAAAAAGATGAAAATAAGGCGACTAAAGTTTCTTTGGATGAAATAAATTATATTACAGAAATGATCGAAAGCAGGAAACTGAAAGATATTGAATTTGCCGACAGTACGCAGTCACGCTTTAATGCTGATGAACGCGCAACATTCCATGGCCTTAACTATTTTAATCCTGATCCTTATTATCGTCTTGAAGTCATTTTTACGGTGGACACTTCCACCCCAAACTTTAAAATGCCAACCAATACTGACAGAACACCGAATTACCGGGTATATGGTTTTCTTGATTTTAAGATTCACGACACAACTTACAGACTTACTGCTTTCCAAAACATGGATTTTAAAGATGATGCTGAATACGGTGGTTATTTATTTGTTCCTTATAGCGACAAAACCAATGGCAATGAAAGTTATGGAGCAGGTAGATATATAGATATTTTAATCCCGGGAGAAAAAATATTTGTTCTCGACTTCAATGAATCCTATAATCCCTACTGCGCATATTCCGAAAGGTGGTCGTGCCCATTGGTTCCTTTTGAAAACTACCTTGAAACAGCCATTCCGGCAGGCGAAAAAAAATACAAACATTAGGAAATCAGGCAATCCAATGGAAAAGTACAAGATTATATTATTAATTGTTGAGAAAGACAAATCTATTCTTGACTGTCTGGTTAAAGCCACGTCTAAACATATTACAAATGTAATTGTAGCCAAGAACAGTAGCGTTGCCTACCAACTTTATTTAAAAAACAGACCGGATATTATACTAACCGATTTTTCAACATTACCCAAAACCGGTGGCAGTTTTATTGAGCAAATAAGGAAACATGAGAAAAAAACACGTATTATTATTATGTCTTCCAAAGTTGAGCCAGAATTTTTTATAAAATCTATTGAATATGGAGTAAAAGGATTTCTAATAAAACCAATTGTTGAAACACAATTAGCACAACTACTCAGCCAGCAAGCCAAAGCCATACAGCTGGAAAAAGATTTTGAAACTGAAGAATTAAAACGATTAGAAGCTGAAAACGAAAGAGACCTGAATGACCAGATCCTTAAAACACTTAGTCAGGCTGTGGCACTTTTTTACCGTTATGGAGTTTCACCGACAAATATTAACAAGATATTGAAGCTTATTGGAAAAGCAACTAAATCAAGTAGGGTTAATATTTTTAAAAATTTCAATGAAGATGACGAAAGTTTCACCGGCCTTTTTTATACATGGGCATCAAAAAAAATATACGACATTTCAGACAATGAATTGCTGAAGAAAATTCCGTTTTCGATGGAACCATTTAGTCATTGGGGGTCTGTTATGAAGAAGGGTAAAAGCATTGTAGGAAATGTGACAAATTTTGCCACTTACGAACGAAAGATGTTAGAGGAAAATAGTGTAAAATCTATACTTTCTGTTCCAATAAGTGTTGATGGTAAATGGTGGGGGTTTTTAAGCCTGGATAATTGCGAAGTAGAAAAAGTCTGGACAAGAGCTGAAGTTATGGCATTCGAAACCGTAGCTTACAACCTGGGTGCGGCAATTTACAGACTAAGGGTTGAACGAGAAATGATCCATGTGAACGAAAGTCTTGAAAGCAGAGTAAGAGAAAGGACAGCCGCTTTAGAAGATGAAATTGCCGAGCGGATGCTGACAGAAGAAATGCTTAAAGACAGCGAGGAGAAATACCGGATGATTTATGAAAATTCCATCAATGGTATTGTTCTGATTCAACACAATAAAGTTCTACTGGTAAGTCCATCTATGATTGATATAATGGAAAGGAGTCCTAAATTACTGATTGGAGAATTCTTTGGCAGTTATATCGTTTCGAAAACACCAAAAGAAATACGAAAGGAACTATTGTCTTTTCAAGAAAACGAACCTCAGAGTACACGAATTGAAATAACAATTCCCAATAAGGAAAACAAATGGCTTGAATTGAAAACAAAAAAAATAAGTTGGGATGACCAGCCGGCCTTCCTGATTTTTGCAAAAGACATTTCACTACAAGTTACAGCAGAAAGCGAGCTTAAACTCTTGAATAAAAATTTAGAGAAAAGAATAATTAAAGAAGTAAAACAGGTTAATAAACAGCAGCAATTACTCATTCAAAAATCAAAACTGGAATCGCTTGGAGAACTCTTAGCCGGTCTGGCACATGAAATCAATCAACCATTACTTGGTATTTCAATGGGACTCGATAATATTCTTATGTCAGCGCAGGAAGATACTTTTAATAAATCCTACGTTAATAAAAAGGTAGAAGTACTGTTCAAGGATATTGACCGGATAAAGAAAATAATTGAACACGTAAGAACATTCTCACGGGGACAGAAAAATATCCGTAAAGAAAAAATTGAAATAAATGCACTGATAAGGAACGCACTACTATTAACCAATAAAATGTTACAAGAACAAAGTATTAGTTTTAAGGTGGGCTATAGTAAAAATGAAGTATATGTCTGGGGAAATCCCTACAGATTGGAACAAGTAATCCTGAACCTTTTATCGAATGCAAAACATGCCGTTAACGAGAAGGAAATAACACTTAATAATAAGTATTCAAATAAAGAAATATTACTGGAATCCAGTCAAGTCAGCGACTCGGTTTTTATTAAAGTCAAAGACAATGGGATTGGTATTCCCAAGGATATTATATCAAATATTTTCGACCCCTTTTTTACAACAAGAAGTGTGGAAAAAGGAACTGGTCTGGGCTTATCTATCTCGTATGGAATAATCAAAGAAATGAGAGGAAAGCTTCATGTTAAAAGTATTGAAAAAGAAGAAACAGTAGTAACTATTGAACTACCTATTTATAAAAGTTCTGAAATATGAAAAACTTAAACATTCTTGTACTGGATGATGAACAACGTATTATAGACGAAATTAGCGAGTTTCTAGTAAGCCGGAGATACAAAGTTTTCAGTGCGTTGCGTCCGAGTGAAGCTTTTGGTATTTTGAAAAAACAAAAAATCGATATTGTTATTCTCGACATCAAACTTCCTGAAATGGACGGGCTGCAGGTTCTGGAAAAAATTAAGTCAGATTACCCCACTGAAATTGAAGTAATCATGGTTTCGGGCCATGGCGATATGAGCACCGTTATTGATGCCATGCGTAAAGGTGCAACAGATTACTTTGCCAAACCATTTCGTTTGATTGACATCAACAATGCCATTATGCGAACCCAACGCTTTGTTGAATTGAACAATAAATTAAAATCTGCAACTTCAGACCTTAAATTATTATCGAATAAATTATCCGAACAAATTGGCTGTCAACTGTTGGGGAATAGTTCTGTAATGAGCAATATGGTAAACATGATGACCAAAGTTGCACATACCGACAATACATCAGTTTTAATTTTGGGCGAAAGTGGTACAGGAAAAGAACTGGTTGCAAACGGCATTCACTTTTTAAGCAGTAGATCAGCCCAGACATTTTACTCAGTAAACTGCTCGGCAATTCCCGAAAGCCTTTTCGAAAGTGAGTTTTTTGGTCATGTTAAAGGAGCTTTTACCGGCGCTGATTCAAACAAAGAAGGCTGGTTTGAAATTGCCAATAAAGGAACTCTTTTTCTTGATGAAATTAGCGACATGCCCCTTACCCAGCAGGCTAAACTTTTACGCGTTCTTGAAGATCGCAAAGTAAGTAAAGTGGGGTCCCGGGAAAGTAAAAAAGTAGATGTTCGTGTAATTGCCGCTTCAAATAAAGACCTTGAAAAACTAGCAACAGAAAATAAATTCAGACTCGACCTTTTTCACCGACTAAGTATTTTTGAAATAGAGATTCCACCCCTTCGCGAAAGAAAAGAAGATATTCCAATTCTGGTTAATAATTTTATCAAACAATTAAACCGAAAGATGGATTTAAATGTGGACAAAGTGAACAAAGAAGTACTTAAAATGTTAACTGATTATTCGTATCCGGGAAATATCAGAGAATTAAAAAACATGATAGAAAGGGCTGTTATCCTTTGTGAAGGAGACACCTTGGGTTTAGAACATTTTAAACTAAAGAATACCGTGCATTTAGAAATAAATAATACAGAACAAAAGCAGCCAAGCGAAGCTGTAATATTTGACCTGGAGGAGAATACTAAATCGCTGATATTAAAAGCACTGGAAAAATCTGGAAATAACAAATCCAAAGCGGCTCAATTATTAAATATCACCTGGCAGTCCTTATCAAGGCGGATGAAAAAATACGGTATGGAATAAAAAAAACCTGACAGATTTCTCTATCAGGTTTTATCAATTCTTCGATCATTTACTTCACAGCATCCACGATTGCTTTAAATGCTTCGGGATTGTTCATAGCGAGGTCGGCAAGTACCTTCCTGCTAATTTCGATGTCCTTGGCATGCAATTTACCCATAAATACTGAGTACGACATTCCATGCAAACGAGCACCTGCGTTAATCCGCTGGATCCACAGTGCCCTGAAATTACGTTTTTTCGTCCGTCTGTCGCGGTAGGCATATTGTTGGCCTTTTTCGTATGCATTTTTTGCAACCGTCCAAACGTTTTTCCGGCGACCAAATTGTCCTTTGGTCTCCTTCATGATCTTTTTTCTACGTGCCTTTGCGGCAACTACATTAACTGATCTTGGCATTTCTTACATAATTTTTTTCATTGTGGCGTTCCTGTTACAGAATCTTTTTAAGCCATAACAAAAGTTAAACATTGATTTTAATTAACTGCGAAGCAATTTCCTGATGTTCTTTTCATCAGCCTTATCGATAATCGTAAAGTAAGTTAAATTACGTTTACGTTTTTTCGACTTTTTAGTCAGAATATGACTTTTATAAGCATGCTTCCTTTTAATTTTACCGGTACCTGTAAAAGAGAATCTCTTTTTGGCACTGGATTTTGTTTTCATTTTCGGCATTACTAAAAATTTAATTATTTGTATTTACTAAAAGGATTATTATTTCTTTGGTGTTAAAATCATTATCATCCGTTTACCCTCAAGTTTAGGCATCCGCTCAACCTTTCCAAATTCTTCCAACTCCTGGGCAAACTTCAACAGAACGTACTCCCCTTTGTCTTTGTAAACAATTGAGCGTCCTTTAAAAAAGACCTCTACTTTAACTTTGGCGCCATCCTGCAAAAACTTTGTTGCATGTTTTAGTTTAAAATTAAAATCATGGTCATCGATATTTGGACCGAGCCTGATTTCTTTTAAAATAACCTTGGCTGCCTTGGCTTTCATTTCCTTTTGTTTCTTTTTCTGTTCGTAAAGAAACTTGCGGTAATCCATGATTTTACAAACCGGTGGATTTGCCGATGGTGAAATCTCAACCAGATCGAGACCCAATTCTTCTGCCAGTAATAAAGCCTCCCTGGTTTGCGAAATACCATCACCTTCAACATGTTCACCTACAACCCGAATAACCGGTGCAGTAATATACTTGTTGATCTTATTCGGATCTTCTTTTTTCTGCCAAGGTTTTCTTGGCCTTCTGCCTCTAAATTGTGCTATGGTTCTGTCCTCCTATTATTTGATGAATGAATTATCCTGAAAAGGTCATTTGCTCGACCTCCCCATTTATCATATTTGCAAATTTTTCTATTTCAAAAGTTCCCATATCACCTTGCTGGTGTTTTCTTACCGATACTGTTCCGTCTGCTTCTTCCTTTTCTCCAACAATCAGCATATATGGTATTTTCTTCAATTCAGCATCCCTGATTTTCCTGCCAGTCTTTTCACTACGGCTATCAATCAGGCCGCGAATTTCGTACTTTTTAAGCAAATGTAAAACTTTTTCTGCGTAATCCTGATATTTTTCGCTGATGGGCAAGACTATGAACTGATCGGGTGTAAGCCACAATGGGAAATTTCCGGCACAATGTTCAATTAAAACAGCGACAAAACGTTCCATCGAACCAAAGGGCGCACGGTGAATCATCACCGGACGGTGCTTTTCATTATCTGCGCCAATATAAGTCAAATCAAAACGTTCAGGTAAATTATAGTCTACCTGAATAGTGCCCAATTGCCATTTACGTCCCAATGCATCTTTTACAATGAAATCCATTTTAGGTCCATAAAATGCAGCTTCTCCATATTCAATAACAGCATTCAATCCTCTTTCTTCAGCTACTTCAATGATGGCTTTTTCTGCTTTCTCCCAATTTTCATCGCTCCCAATATATTTTTCCTGCTTGGCAGGATCGCGCAATGAAATCTGAATAATTACTTCATTAAAATCAAGTGCTTTAAAAATCTGGTTGATGATGTCGATTACCCCGTTAAATTCATCCTTAATCTGATTGGGCATGCAAAAAATGTGTGCATCATCCTGTGTAAAACCTCTCACTCTTGTTAAACCATGTAATTCGCCACTTTGTTCATAACGGTAAACTGTTCCAAATTCGGCATAACGAATGGGTAGTTCTTTGTATGAATGTGGCTTTGAATTATATATCTCGCAATGGTGCGGGCAATTCATGGGTTTCAGAAAAAACTCCTCCCCTTCTACCGGTGTCTTGATAGGCTTGAAAGATTCCTCTCCGTATTTCTGATAATGTCCTGATGTTTTGTAGAGTTCCACATTACCAATATGTGGCGTTATAACGGGTTCGTATCCGGCTTCGCTTTGTACCTTTTTCAGGTATTGTTCGAGGCGTTCGCGCAATTGTGCACCTTTGGGTAACCACAGGGGTAAACCCAATCCTACCTTTTGCGAAAAAGTAAAAAGTTCTAATTCTTTCCCCAACTTACGGTGATCCCGTTTTTTGGCCTCTTCAAGCAATACCAAATATTCGTCCAGTTCTTTCTTTTTAGGGAAAGTAATTCCGTATATGCGTGTCAGTTGCTTGCGAGTTTCATCACCACGCCAATACGCTCCGGCAACTTTTAGCAGTTTTACTGCTTTAAGAAAAGATGTATTGGGGATGTGTGGCCCACGGCACAAATCGGTAAATTGACCACTTTCGTAAAAAGTTATTTCTCCGTCTTCCAGATCACTGATCAATTCCAGTTTATATTTATCATCCTTTTCTGTAAAAAAGGAAAGTGCATCATTTTTTGAAACTTCTTTTCTGTCAAAAGTCTGCTTTTCGCGTGCCAGTTCAAGAAATTTCTTTTCAATTTTTCCAAAATCTTTTTCAGAAATAGTATAATCACCGAAATCGATATCATAATAAAAACCATTTTCAATATCGGGACCAATACCAAATTTCACACCCGGGTACAATATTTCAATCGCTTCTGCCATCAAGTGTGCCGATGAATGCCACATGGCCGATTTTCCTTCTTCATCGCGCCAGGTCAACAATTGCAAAGCCACATCTTCATTCAATGGCCTGGTAGCATCCCACACTTCGCCATTTACTTTAGCAGCCAGCACATTTCTGGCCAGGCCTTCGCTAATATCGCGCGCAACATCAAGGGCTGTAACACCCTGGCTGTATTGCCTTTCAGAACCGTCCGCTAATGTGATTTTAATCATTTAGTATTTTTCTAGAAAAAATTGGCTGCAAAAGTACTAAAAAAGATTTGACTACCAAGTAAATAGCAAATTATTTTATACAGTTTTCTAAGCGGTTTTTTATGTCATCAAAAAACCGCTTAGAAGTGTAGGCATTTAAGTGTAGGCATTTAGAAGTTATCCTTCCAAACCCTTTCTAAATTCAGCAGATTAACTGGGTTGCCTGTCATTCCTCTTACATTTTTCTGAACGAATCGCGACACCTGGTCATAATACAGTACGGCCACCGGTGCTTCTTGCATCACCAGGCTGTCCATCTTGCGGTAAAGACCAATCCGTTTTTTTATATCCGTTTCTAAAAAAGCTGCCCGGTAAAGGGAATCAAATTCAGCATTGGAGAAATGGGTATAATTTGGTCCATTGGGCGCGAAATTTTTGGAGTAAAACAAGGAAAGATAATTCTCCTCATCCGGATAATCGGCAATCCACGATGCCCTGAAAAAGGACAACTTCGACAGTGCTTTCATTTCTCTTACTGCTGCCGGAGGTGAAACTTGAATTTCGATGACAAAGCCAACATCCTGCAATTGTGACTGCACAAATTTGCACAGGTCAAGGTAATCGGATGTTGTAACCAAAGTGATTGATGGAATTTGATTCTCAGCATTATAACCCGCCGAAGCCAGGAGCATTTTGCTTTTCTGAGGATTGTATTTATATCCGTAATCAGCCTCGTTATCATAAGCCGGCATACCTTTCGGAATCATTCCTTTATTAGCTGCTG
>QMPA01000061.1 GCA_003650365.1 Bacteroidota bacterium
CGTTTGGTTTTTAATGATTTTCCATCTTCAAAAAAGAGAGCATAAAACGGCAATGAAGTAAGAATGAGGGATAGTGTAAATCTGTGTTGCAACAACAGTGTGCCATTTATCGATTTAAAAACAAAGGTTACCGATAAAACAAGAAAGGGAATAAGCCACAGCCAGGTATTGCGCGAAATGCTTTTTAATTTTCTGTTTTTAATAGTGAAATAAACAATGATAAATGAAACGACCGGCGTGAGCATAAAAACCCAGGAAGCAGCATAATAAAAAGTCCGGCGAATGTATTTGATTAACGTCATTTCGTCGTTTACTCCCATACTAATTACATTCCATTGGTAAGCTCCATGGGGACCATAAAATATATCGCCATGATCAATATAGCAACCTGTCATCCAGAAAGTGGGGAAAACCATAGAAAACAGCATGAATGAAAATAGCATTTTCCATTGTTTCTGAAAAAGCAATACCGCCGAAAAAACGGCAATAAGCAACCAGGCTTCATACCTGAAACCACTCGCCAGTGTAATCGCCAAACCAGCTAAAATTCCGTATTTAATTTGTTGCTGTGTTTTTCGCCCCTGCGATAAAAAGTACATGGCCGAAACAATAAAAAATGCGTATGGAATTCCCGACAATGCCTGCAAACTATTTCGAATAACAATAGGAACAAACAAATAAGTCAGTGTTACCCAAAATGCACCTTCGCGATTGAATTCATTTTTTACGAATTTGTAGAGTGGAATAACTGTTGCCACTGCAAAAATGATGTTCATCAATTTGGGGCCGTTCGCCAAGTCACCTGTCAGCCAAATGAAAGCCGCATTAAAATAAAGGTGAAGCGGAAGCCAAATGGCACTGGTAATCAATGAGGGATTCCTCAACCAATCGCTGGCCATAAAAGTACGCGAAACAGCATCGGCGTCTATTGTTTGCGAAAATGGAAGAATGATCAGCCTGACTGCCAAACCAATGGCCATCAAAAGAAAAATCTGCCTGGTGTCGGATGTATTATGTTTCATTTAATACCAAGGTATTTGTCATTTGTCAAAATTAATAAAATGAATATAGACTAGTCAATTTTTCTAACTTTGCCCCCTCATTTCAAATAAACCCAAAACATGAAAAAAATTCTTTTAATAGTAAGTTTAATTTTAAGTATTCAACTGATGTCTCAAACAACAAAACCCGAAACCCTCATTGTTTTTCACACAACAATGGGCGATATTACCGCCAAACTGTACAATGACACGCCATTGCACCGCGATAATTTTATTAAATTAATCAACGAAGGCTGGTATGACGATTCCCCTTTTCACCGGATAATTTATGATTTTATGATCCAGGGAGGCCACAATAAAGATGGAAGAGTTGACCCGGGCTATACCATTGAAGCTGAGATATTGCCCAATCACACCCACAAAAAAGGAGCCTTGGCCGCTGCACGACAGGGCGACCAGATAAACCCAGATAAAAGGTCTTCAGGATGTCAATTCTACATTGTGCATAACCAGAACGGAACACCACACCTGAATGGCAATTACACTATATTTGGCGAAGTGCTGGACGGGTTTGATGTGATTGATAAAATTGCAGCTACTGAAACAACAAGACCGGATCATGGCAATATGCCGATTGCTCCTGTTACCATGACCATTGAGATTTTGGAGTAAAGGATGAAAAATAAAATTGAGAAATTCATAGCAGAGGTTCAGTCTTTCGAGGCAAACAGCCTGGAACAACTGGAGGCTTTCAGGATTAAGTTTCTAAGCAAAAAAGGCTTGGTTCCACTGTTGTTTGCTGACTTTAAACAAGTTGCCGCCGAAGACCGAAAGGCAATGGGACAACTCATCAACAGTCTGAAAAATGCCATTCAGGAAAAGATTGTTAGTCTGAAGCAGCAACTTGAAAATCAATCGGACAGCGAAGTTTCCGGAATGGACCTTAGTTTGCCTGCAAATTCCGCAATGGGGTCCCGGCATCCCTTATCGATAGTCCGCAATGAGATTATCGATATTTTTTCGCGTATTGGATTTAATGTTTCTGAAGGACCAGAAATTGAAGATGATTTTCACAATTTTACTGCATTAAACTTCCCTCCGGATCATCCGGCACGCGATATGCAAGATACTTTTTTTATTGAGAAAGATCCTGACATTGCTTTACGTACACACACTTCATCTGTTCAGGTACGGGTAATGGAGAATGGTGAACCACCAATTCGAACAATTTCTCCCGGCAGGGTATTTCGCAACGAAGCTATTTCTGCTAGGGCACATTGTATTTTTCATCAGGTGGAAGGACTTTATATTGATACGGATGTTTCCTTTTCCGATTTAAAACATACCCTGTTCTATTTTGCAAAAGAGATGTTTGGCGAAGAAACCAAAACACGTTTTCGCCCGTCTTATTTTCCCTTTACAGAACCTTCGGCAGAAATGGATATTTCGTGTAATATTTGTGGGGGAAAGGGATGCAATATTTGCAAATATACTGGCTGGGTAGAAATTTTAGGCTGCGGAATGGTTGATCCCAATGTATTGGACACCTGTAATATTGACAGCAAGAAATACACCGGATTTGCTTTTGGAATGGGTATTGAACGAATTACAATGCTCAAATATCAGATCAACGACTTGCGACTTTTCTTTGAGAATGATCTTCGGTTTTTGAAGCAGTTTGAAGCAGCGGAGTAAAGTATGCTGTATTGTGATTTATTGGTAACGATAACTACCTCCCACTTACTTTTTCAGCTTTTCTCTAAATTCCTTATCCGGATAAATCCAGAACAAAGGCTGCCAACGTTCAATATCCAACACTACACGACGGGCAATAGGTGCAATACCTACAATTTTTTTCTCAAAGGAAAGGTCTTCCGAATTCATTCGCCATTCTTCTAAAAACCGGATGCGGAGAATATCTTCAGGAATAATACTGTAAATAATCACACTGTCGTACGTTTCGTATGGGGGTTCAACCTGGGTTAATCGAACAACCGTTGTATCAGAAAGAATTGCTGAAACCTCGGCAGGACTGATGGGGTTGTTATAATAATCGTAAGCCTGAAACTTACCTTCTAATGCTCCTGACAGAAGAGTCTCTACCAGTTTTTCGCGTTGAGGACCAGGCAAATTCTGAATCCACCAATCATAATCCGAATCGGGACTCTTGATATTGACATCGTATTGGATTTTTTCGGTAACAATTTCTTTGTTGCCATTTTGACAAGAAAAGATCGTTACAGAAACTATAGCGATTACTAAAAAAGAAAAAAGACGCATATATATAATTTTGGGCTAAAATTAGTAAAATTGTCTAATTTTATACTATTAATTAAACGTCTTGATGTCTTTAAAAAGTATTCTACTTCTCTTATTTTTCTTGTCGCTGAAAGGTCTTGCGCAGGTAATTCCGTCAGATAGACAAGTGGATTGGACAGAAGCCTTACAAAGTTATCAATTCAAAAATCCCTCTACAGAAGTTAATGTTATTGATTTTGGTGCAGTGGGTGATGGCATTAACAATGACTGGCAGTCCATTCAAAATGCTATCGATTTTTTCGAGGGGAAATTGGGAGCCATCTATTTTCCTAACGGTATTTATCTTATCAAGCAACCGCTTATCATTCCAGATAGTATTGTTCTTTTTGGTGATGGAGCATCACAAACAAGTTTGGTCTTTAATTTCGAAAATGTAAGTGCAAATTGTATAATCTTTAAAAGAAACCAGGAAAATTCTTTTTTTCTAGTGGATGATGGTTATACCAAAGGAAGTATGCTACTTATTTCTGATTCTGCATTTTTACTGCATGCCGGAGATGTTGCACAACTGAGGCAGAAAAATGGGGAATGGGACGATAAACCAATTAGTTGGGGAGATTTTGCTGTTGGACAAATAGTAAGAATAAATCATATACTGGGGGACAGCATCTACCTGGAACAAGCCCTTAGATTTAACTATTCACCAGAACTTAACCCCCAGATCAGGAAAGTAGATCCCATTGTCAACTCAGGAATTCAGTGCCTTAAAATAAAAAGGATTGATCAGGCTGAAACCGGTGGAGGCGCAAACATGCTACTCAGCTATTGTGCAAACTGCCAAATTCGTGGTGTAGAAAGCGATACCAGTGCAGGAAGCCATATTGATATTTTCAATAGTCTGAATATTTTGGTTGATGGTAATTATATTCACCATTCTTTTGAATATGATGGAGCATCGAAACACGGATATGGAATTACATTAAATAATAGCAGTAGTGCATGTTTAATCACCAATAACATATTTCGTCATTTGCGTCATGCAATGATGGTAAAAACGGGTGCTAATGGTAATGTATTCTCATACAATTACTCCATTGAAGCTGTTCGTTCAGAATGGCCAAACGATCTCAGTGGGGATATTTCGTTGCACGGCCATTTTGCTTATGCCAACCTATTCGAGGGAAATATTGCACAAAATGTTATCATCGATCATTACTGGGGCCCAAGCGGACCATACAACACCTTTTTTAGAAACAGGCTTTCCCTTTATGGGATTATTATGACCAGCGGTGATTCTACAACTTCTGACCAACAAAATTTTGTGGGCAATGAAACCACTGATGACTCTTTCTTTCACGGACAATATGCCCTAACGGGATCAAGTCATTTCGAATTTGGAAATTCAATTCTGGGGTCTGTTATTCCCACTGGTACAATAGAACTGAACGATTCAAGCTACTACCTTACATCGGCTCCTGATTTTTGGAATAATGAAATAGTTTGGCCAAGTATAGGCATACCTAATGAACCCGATAGCGGTAGCATTCCAGCTAAACAAAGATTTATTGAGGATGACCAATTGGCACTTTGCCCTGATAGTTCAGCATCCTTTGTTCCGCAAGATTATTCAGCAGATTTTGAAGTCCTGATATGGCCGAACCCTGCCCGTCACCAATTCAATATTCAGTTTTCAGAAAAGGGAGAATGGAATATCAAATTTTTTGCTCCAGACGGGAGAGTGATTCTTGAAACCATTACAGAAAAAAATATCAATTTCAAGTTGAATGAAAACCATCAAACGGGCATTTATTTATTGAAAATTTGGAACAAAGAAAAGGTCATCACAAGAAAAATTATTGTTGTAAAATAAGTGTTTTTTTCACAATGGAATACTGCCGTTTATGAATAAATCCCCCTTCTTACACATCAATAGATTAACGGTTGAAAGAAATATTGACCGAATGTTTGATAAAATCAGAAAAAGCAATTCCATTTTTCGCCCTCATTTTAAAACCCATCAGTCGTTGGAAATTGGAAATATTTTCAGAAGAAAAGGTATTGATAAAATTACTGTTTCATCTGTTTCGATGGCTGAATACTTTGCTAAAGATGGCTGGAATGACATCACCATTGCATTTCCTGTGAACCGTTTGGAGGTTGAAGAAATTAATCATTTGGCTAGTAGTATTCAACTTAACTTACTTGTTGATTCTGCCTATTCCACATCCTTCCTTGCTGAAAAATTACAACACAATGTTGGGGTTTTCATCAAAGTTGACACGGGTTACCACCGCAGTGGTTTGCTGCCCGAAGATCCGGAAATTGATAAAATTGTTACCACTCTTTCAAATTCTGAAAAACTTACTTTCAAAGGATTTCTCACTCATGCAGGACATACTTATTCTGCCCGGGGAAAGGAAAGCATCCTGGGAATCATGGATGATTCCAAAGAAAAACTGAACAAATTAAAAGCAAAATACATTGACCAATTTCCAGAAATTATAAGCTCTTACGGCGATACTCCTTCCTGTAGCATGGCTGACGATTGCTCGGGTTTTGACGAAATAAGGCCGGGCAATTTTGTTTTTTATGATGTGATGCAATACCACATTGGAAGCTGTTCGCTAGATGATATCGCCGTTGCTATTGCTTGTCCGGTTGTTTCGGTTTATCCTATCAGAAACGAAATCATCATTTATGGAGGAGCCATTCATTTGTCCAAAGAATTCATTGAAGCTGATAATAATTTCAAACTGTTTGGTTACGTGGTTGAATTCACAGAAAACGGCTGGAGCACTCCCATTCCGGGAGCTTATGTTTCATCCCTTTCTCAAGAACACGGAATAATAAAAATGCCACAAAAGTTTATTGACAAATTTAAACCTGGCGATGTTTTGGGAATTTTACCGGTGCATTCGTGTTTGACGGTGAACCTCCTTGCCCGGAAAGATTAACAATATTTTAATTGCTTACTTTTTCCCAGGCTTAAACACAACTCCCAGGCTTTTCTTTCCATCAATTTTAATGACGAGGGGTTTTTTGAAACGGACGTGACGAATTACATCATTTTCAAAAACGGCTTCCATTTTGTCAAGGTATTCCAAGTCGTAAAATCCATCCTCAATAAATGGATTGATAGTGAAGTATCCCACCCTGAAAGAAGTTAGGTTTTGGAAAAAATGCGTGCCCTGACTTGGATCAATGCGGTAGTTTTCAAGGCCTGCCTCAATAATTAAACGGGCAGCTGAAATTTGTGGCCATTTTACGGGAATGCCTAACCAGGGATCTGCCGAGCCCCACCTGCCCGGCCCAATCAGAATGTAATTTTTATCTTCCTGAAGGAATTTATCATTGATGGTCCCAATCATATTTACTGTTTCATCATTTCTTGATGCATCAAAACTTTGCGGTTTAACGTAAACCAAATCAAAAATATCGTCAATTACACCATTGCCCAATGCTGATTCTGATACAATTAATGTTTCTTCCTTTTTTATCTCTGACTTTTCAATGTTTACACTTTCATCACGTACAGCAATTGGGCGGATTTGCAATAAATTAAATTTAATTCTTTCACCCGGCTTGGTATTCAAATCAACTACAAATTCTATCTCAATGGGGTTTCCCATTTCTTTCTCTCCCAAACTCAATACTTCTTGCAGAATTTCAGCTAGTGGAAAAGTATTGTGTTTTAGAATTTGTGAAAATGTGATTAGTTTTTTACCATCGTAATTGTATCCATCACGAATGATGTTATTGTGCAAATCGTAAGTCGAAGCAATCTGCCTGATCGAATTATCTTTCTCAGCCTGCTTAATCCGCATTTTCAATAAATTGGCACCATCATCAGGATTGGTTGAAAAATTATTGAAATCCAAATCGAGCGCAAAAAAGTGCTTCTGTGTTTCTTTTAATGCCATTTCGGGTGTGGCCGTTTGCAAAACCTTTTTGGGGTATTTTGGCGAAAACCGAAGTGAAAGCCCACCGTCAACAATGTATTTTCCCAAACCCAATGCAATGCTTGCCGTACCATCCTCCGACTTTTCCGGGGGAATCGGATAATAATCCAGCGAACGTGCCACACCTGAAAAGGTGGGATAAAAATGATCGCCATAAGTAGTACCACAAACAGTTTGCAAAACAATGGCCATTTTTTCTTCATCAATTACATTGGAAGTGGCTTGCATATAAGCTTTGCTATCCTTGTAAAAGGCTGAGGCATAAACACTTTTAATTGAAATTCGAAGCATGTCGAACATCTTGGTATGATGCGATTTAACCAATGGGATCATATAAGTATTGTAGATTCCGGCAAATGGCTGATAATGCGAGTCTTCGAGCAAGCTCGACGAACGAATGGCTACCGGCCTGCTAATAAGTGTAATGATAGTATGTAAATCTTCGTAAACCCGTTGCGGCAAATCCGCTTTAACAAAGCGCTCCAGTATTTCTTCATCGCTGTATTTATCGGACAAAGCAATGGGGTACAATTTATTGTCCTCCATATATTCATCAAAAATATCAGTGCCCAATACAATTGTTTTGGGGATTGTAATATCGACATTTTCGTATTTGCTGTAAAGGTGGTTCCGTTTAATCAAGGAATCAAGAAAAGCAAGACCGCGGGCTTTTCCGCCAATGGAGCCTTCACCAATGCGTGTTATGGTGAAATATTCGTCAAATGTTTCCCGGTTAAACTGGGCAATCACTCCCCTGGATTTCGTAATTCTAAAATTAGAAATTGTATTGAAAATAAAATCTTTAACTTCCTTACAGTTTTCAAAATCATCTGAAGAAAATGCTTTAAACAGGGAGGCAATGGAGAAAAGTGCACGTGCCCTCAACCATTTTGAAATATGATCGCGCTCAACATGGTAACGCAAAGATTTTTCAGGGATTTGATATATTATTTCCTGTAAGGTTCTCAGATTACGGGCTCTGGCTACTTCTTCATTTGTATCAGGATCTTTAAAGATAAAATCGCCAAAAGCAAAATATTCTTTAATGAATTCGCGCAATTCGTAAGTCAGGCTCTTAGAATTCTTGTCGATAAATCCAACCCTGAGCGCCTTGGCCGTTTTCCAGTTTTCAGGTTCTGAAGACTGTAGCAGAAGGGGGGTGTATTTATTGTCCTTCTTAATTTTCCTGAACAGCCTGATTCCTGCATCAATGTCCTTCACGCCCTTGCGTTGGTAGGTGATATCAGAAATAACACCCAGCAGATTATTCTTGTACTTTTCGTACAATTCAACCGCATCTTCATAATTGGTAGCTAATAATATTTTTGGTCTGCCACGGGCGCGGATCATTTTCTGGTGTTCATTCAATCCTTCAGTAACAAAGGACTTCGATTGCTTAAAAATAATCTTGTAGATGTTGGGCAAATAGCTGGAATAAAAGCGGATATTGTCTTCAACAAGAATGATTGTCTGCACGCCCACCTCTTCGACATCGTGTTCCACATTCATCTCATCTTCTATTAGCTTGATAATTGCCAATAAAATATCTGCATTGCCCAACCAGCTAAAAACATAATCGATTGATTCCACTGTATGCTGCTCGATCTTTAAGCTTACTTCCCTTGAGAAAGGAGTTAGCAAAACAATAGGGATATCGGGGTATTTCGATTTTATTTCGTCGGCAAGATGAAAGGTATTCTTTTCTTCTCCGCTCAACATGGTAATCACCAAATCAATGTCCTCTACTTCAAGTACCTCAAATGCTTCTTCCTTGGATGTGGCATTTAGGAAACGGGGCGGAAACCGCAGGTTAAGCGACATATACTCATAAAATATCTGCTCATCAATCCGGCCATCTTCCTCCAGTGTAAAAGCATCATAAACGCTTGAAATAAGTAGAATGTGATAAATCCGCTTTCGCATGAGTTGCGAGAAGGGTGTCTCGCTAAAATACTGTTTTTGTGCAAGTACGTCTTTTTTTGAAGGAATCATTATATTGTTGTTTTATTTAAACCGTCTTGTTAAAATTTCTGTAGAAATGAAGCCAGGCTTACCCTCTTTTCTAGCCGTAGTTTTTTGCGTAACCTCAGCCTTGCAGCCTCCACTGCCCTAACATTTTGAAAAGTAACCGAACAAATTTCTTTGGTATTCATCCCCATTTTTAACAAGGCACAAAGTTTGACATCGTTTGTAGTGAGTCCTGGAAAACTATCATGCAATTTTTTATAAAAGTTACGGTGTATTTCCTGGAAGCGGGTCTCAAATTCTTCCCAGCATTTATCTGAATTCTGCTGTTCAAGTTTTTTGACAATCCTATTGATACTTGCATATGCCTTGTCGTTGTCCACGAATTCTGTAAGTATTCCTATATCTTCTATCAGGCTATTGATAAACTCAAGATTTCGCGAAAGGGTCAGTGTACTTGAGGCCAATTCCCGCTTTTGGTGGGCTACTTTTTCTTCTAATTTTTCAGATTCCAGTTCAGCCAGTTTCTTTTTACTCAGCGCATTTTTCCTTATAAAATAAAACAAAGCGATGCTCACTACCCCGGCAAGTAATAATACGATGGTAACAATTACAAGGTAAGATGATTTCCGCTTTTCAAGCTCAATATCTTTCTTTAACAAAATGTTCTCCTGTTCCTTTTTCTCTGTTTCGTATTTGGTTTCCATCTCGGAGATGGCCTTTGCTTTTTCGATATTGAAGATGCTGTCGTTTAATTGCGAAGAAAGCTGATAGTATTCGAGTGCATCTTTGTTATTTCCTTCAATTTCACGAAGTTTGGAAAGTGCGGCATAAGCTGATCGCAATGTGGGTAATAAATCCAAACTGTCGGCCAGTGAAACCGATTGGATTAAATAACTCTCGGTTTCTTCATAATTTTCCATTTCCATAAATATCCTGCCCAGGTTTAGGCTGGCAATGGCAATCCCTTCATTATTTCCGATTTGGCTACAATAATTTAGATAATCCTGAATATAAACAAGGGCTGTGTCAAGCTGTGCATGTTTCTTGAAAACGAGTCCGATATTGTGGCGTGTTTTAGCCGATTGGAATTCATCGCCAACTGCATCACTAATCATTAATGATTTTTCGTAATAAAAAAGTACTGAATCCGGATTGTTATCCTGACTGTAAATACTACCAATATTGGTTAAAGCTGATGGTATTCCCATACTGTCACCAGCCTGTTGGTATATTGACAATGCCCTGCGAAAATAATCGAGGGCTTTTTCATCCTCCCCTAAATCTTTATAAATAGCGCCAATATTATTGTATCCCGTTGCCAGGTTGTCGGGCTTTGCAATTTTCTCCCGTTCTTTAACCGACTCCAATGCAAAAGTGATGGCTTTATCGTTAATACCCAGCAACCAATAGGTCATTGCGATACGGTTCAATAAATTGGCATGATTTACTGGATCATCTATTTCTTTATAAATTTCAGATGCCCGGTTATAATGGTTGAGTGCTGTAGCATACTCACTTTTAAAATAATAGAGTAAACCTAAATTGGTGTGACAGTAAGCAATATTTTTGGGTTCGTTCAAGTTTACATACGATTTGTAAGCCTGTTGAAGATAAACTTCTGAGCTGTCATATTGATTGGCTTGCAAATAGGCCAGACCAATGTTCTGACTAATTTTTGCTTCATTATTTTCATCATTCAATTCCTTGTAAATATCGAGGCTTTGCTTTAAATATTCTGCCGCCTTTATAAAGTTATATGAATAGAAATAGGCAACTCCAATCATTTCTAGCGATTCTGCCATCAATTCCACCTCATTTTCGGAATGTGCTAATTTATAGGCTTCTTCGCCCAAGGAGAGGGCTTTATCAGTATTTATAGTAGAAAGTGCATCAGCCAATCCAATTAAAATTTGGATTTTTTCTTTCCCTTTTGAATCGGGCAGCTTTTGTTCAAGGCTGTCTATTACAGATTGTGCATTGGCAGATTGGAGCAAAAAGATACTGATGATAAGAAAAAGGGATATCTTCATTTGCCTATTTGATTAATTGCTCAAAGATAGTAATTAGGAAAAACAGAAAATTTGATTTTGATAAGTGGCTGTTTTTGAAAAAGCCAGCGCTATTTTTCGAATTGCAAATTCAAATCTATTGGCTTCTGGATTAAAAATCCAGAAAAGCTGTGATAAGAATTTTAATAGAAAAATTATGTGCCAAGATCAATCCTGATAAAATCCAATCCGCAAAACAGAAATTGATTCCCAATTTATTCCTGAAACATGCATGGAATATCCTGAGTCATCCCAGTTACGGCCTTCAAATGAAGTAACATAGTTTTGGATATCTTGGCTCTCCTCCACACTATAGCTTGCCCAACCATTCCCGGAAGAGGGAGGGTTAAAATAATCGAGTGGATAATTTTCAACCGTAAATTTATAATAGGAATGTGTATCTGAATTGGAATCATAACTATTTTGTTCCACAACGAAACTAACTTTTTGTCCATCGCCACTTATATTACCTGTTACATTGTTTGTATAACTATTGTCGTCTGCAGTTAAGGTTCCCGTAAAACTCAGCCCGCTCCAAACCAGATTATTATACCACTCAAAATCACCATAACCCTTTGTTGCATCACCGGACCTTCCGTTTTCCCATACTAATGCATACCGGGGCCCAAATAAAAAAACCATATTATTACACGATGATACAAATTCTTTCACATCCTGATCTCCTATTTGCACATCGGCTTTTGCCGTGCCAATAATATTGCCATTGCTTTTATCTTTCACATCAACTTTAAGTTCATATTGCCCATCCTCATCCCAGGTAATTTCTACTTCGTTACTTGTTGTAACCGAAGAACTTCCATCCCCCATATCCCAAACATAGTCCAGTTCACTAATGTTTGATACGACTTCACATTTAAAAGGATAGGCTACGCCAGCTTCTCCGGGTTTGCTAACCGGTGTGCCGTCAGAAGACATTGCAATAAGATTAACGCTAACATCGCCCCAAAGGGTAAGGTTGCCATCACCTGTATAATAAATATGTACAGTTCTTTCATCTTGTGAATTCCAATATGATTTTTCTACATCAGAATCACTCATCCATGTCTCTGTATTTATGGGTTGGAGTTCTGATGTGTCACTCATCAATGCCATTAAATTGACTGACCAATTAGCATTACGATAAGTATAAACCTTCCAGTCGAAACCAAAATAGGCTCCATCAGCAAATGATTCTACCAAATCAGGCCAGTCGCCAAGAAAACTGTAGCAGAAACCGCCGTAAAATAAAACAGTATCCTTACCAAAATCATTATAATTTTCAATAAATCTTTCAGAGATAAGATAAGAGTTATTTCTGCCGGCAATCTTCGTAACAGGGATATTCCCGGTTTTTAGTTCATTCCAATATTTTTTAGATGTGGTTTCGTTAGCCGTTTCTCCCGTAAGTAAATAAATATCAGTAATATTTTCTTGTTTAGGCCATGCCCAACCATGCGAATAAATTTGGATAATTCCATATCCGGATAATTCTGTGAAACGGTCAACAGTAGCTTCTTCGTTCTTGTACAAGGTAGATAAATCAATACCTGCCCGGTTTAAATTGCTTCGACTGATGGAGTAAATCTGGTCAGTGAAATAACTCCTCTCCCAATAATGCGGATTGAGTAATATCATTTTTCTTTTGTTCACAATAGATTTTAAATCCATATTATTGTTGGCTTGCAAATCATTGAGTAATGATTCAGGACTTTTGTCTGTTTCTCCATCCAAAGGATTGAGGTAAATACCACCCCTCATTCCATTTGCATATTGCACTGCAATGCCCTGGCTGTTTACAAACGCTTCCGAAACATTGGGGGCATTGGCAAAAGACTGATGAGCCATATCTATTGCATCAAGCGAATCCATATTTAAAAACCATTCGTCCAGATTATTGCTTACCTCATCCTGCAGGGAGAGCACCTCCTGGTAAGATGCTTTTTCATCATCAGTCCAGCCCCCGTCATCGGTTTTAAGGCAGGAAGTCCAAAAAAAAGTAGTTGCAAGCAGAACTATACTTAGTGGTAACATGTTGAACTTTTTCATAATAATTATTTTGAGTAAATTTCTATCGAAATAGATTGTCATCAAATTTAGTAATTATTCACAAAAGAGTTTGGTGAAAATTAGTTTATAAAGAGTATTGATAAGTTCTGATTAGAAATATTTGTTCTTTTAATTTATTCAATCTTAAAGGTTTGGGCATCACTAAATAGTTACCGTAATCTCTAATTCTTCCATTGTTTCTGTCAGGTTATTCGTAAACCAAAGCATCATTCCACCGCCTCCCAAACCGCAAAGTTTTAAATAGTAGTTATAGGTTTGTAATTCATTTTTCTCGGATGCAGTTACCACCAGAGGAAGAAAGCATTTGGAGACATTAATTGAAGTTAAAAAGCAAGGGATGCGAGCAGTAATGCTTTACGTTATCCAGCGAATGGATGTTGATATTTTTGGTCCGGCAGAAGACATGACCCTGAGTACGCCAAATCGTTACGAAAGGCAATAAAAAATGGAGTGGAAGTTATTGCAGTTCAGGCAAAAGTTAGTCCTAAAGGAATTGAGATTGAAAGGGAGATGGCAATTGAAATCTAATTTTCATCCTCATTACCGTTGTGCTCAAAAAAAGGGACAAGGGGGATATTTGTTATTTTTCCCACTTAAAGATGGTAATCATTGATTTATCAAAAACCGACCAGTTAATTCCGGTAACATTATATATTCCAAAATAATTTACATATCCACTTAAACTTAAATGGTTTTGAATGTCCGGAGGAAATATTTCAAATACAACACCAGGTCGGTCCCATGCATGTTCAATTCCATTAGGCTCATAGTAACTAAATGGGAGATCAGTAACTGTATAAGTATATTCATGCTGAAATAACTCTCCAGATGAAATCAGTTCTACTACTAAACTAATTGTTTTACCATCATTGCTCAACGATCCATCAATTGTTGTTTTATTATCTCCCCATTCATTTATAGCTGAAAAGTTAAACCCATTCCACACCATATCAATATTCTCGCCAACATAATTATTACCTGATAAAGAGTATCCTGGTGGCGAAAACTCAATAGCATCCTGAGGACCAAACATATACTGAATTGTATTGCAAGAAAGGATAAAATTTAAAATATCATCATTCCCAATTTGCACACTAGCCATAGCCGTACCTAAACTATTGCCATTACTTTTATCCTTCACTTCAACTTTAAGTTTGTAACGGCCATCCTCGGCCCAGGTAGCCGTTACTTCATCACTAGCAGTAACAGGCGAAGACCCGTCACCAATATCCCAAATATACTCCAGTTCACTAATATTTGATACAACGTTACATTTGAAAGGATATCCAACACCTGCTTCTCCGGGCTTGCTTACCGGAGCACCATCATCTGACTGGGCAACTATATTTATGCTAATATCACCCCAAAGTGTTAGGTTTCCATCGCCAGTGTATTGAATACTAACTGTTCTGCCTTCTTGATTAGAATACGACTTATCAACAGCACCATCATTCATCCATTCTTCAAGGGTCATGGGTTCTGTTTTTGATGTGTCACTCATTAAAGCAAGCGAATTTATGTCCCAGTTTGCACAATGGTATCCCTGAACTGACCAGTCGAAGCCTAAATAAGCACCATCGCCAAAATCGTCAATGATATCAGGCCAGCCACCTAAAAAACTATAACAGAATCCCCCATAAAAAAATATGGTGTCATTGCTAAAATCGTTATACTTATTAATAAAGTCATATGAAACACAGTATTTGGTTCCGCTGGTAAAACTCATGGCTTTCACTACCGGAATACTACCTATTTTTATATCGTCCCAGTATTTTTTTGATGTATTTGTACTAACAGTTTCACCAGTCAAATAATAGATTTCTGTAATGTAATTTTCTTTAGGCCACGGAATACCATGCCCTGACATATCAATAATTCCATAACCGGCTAATTGTGTCAAACGATCAAGCGTAACCTCACTATCCTTTAAATACTCAGTAATACTTATTCCTACTCTACTAAGATTTGAACTATTTAAATCGTGGACTTGGCTTGTGTAATAACTAAATTC
>QMPA01000062.1 GCA_003650365.1 Bacteroidota bacterium
AAACCGCCAATAACTCACCGTCTTGCAGAACCCTTGCATGAATACGCAGGGCGGTTCCTTCGATCCAGTAATTACCACCCACTTCGCTTACATTGGCCATTGCTTCTGAGAAGTTTCTAACATTGTTCAAACCGGCTTTCAATAAAGCATCTGATAATTCATCATTCCACCTGCGTGAAAAAGCACTGTTCAAACCGGTGTTTTCATAGGTGAAGGCATCCATTACAATTACCCCATCAAAATCTTTCAATTGGATGTACAATCCGTAAGCCACAAAATAGGCAGTTTCGCTCAGGCTCAGTTCTGTGGATTGCTGCAATTTATTGATTTCTTCGTTGAGTTCCAGTCGTGCTTCGCGAACACGTTTGCTGTACAAATCGACATATTCCTTTTTATTCAGGGCGATGAGCAGCATTTGTGCTTCGTCAATTTCCGATAACAAAGGCATCCCTTCGTAAAAACTACGTAGTGCATTTTCCTTGTCATCCATCTGCACAAAGCTTTTGCCTTCGCGTAATTTCTGATTCAATTCATCCAGATTATTACTCAATAGGTTACGGTAATAACTAATCAGTTGCTTGATGTTTACATGAGCAATGGCATAAACCAGTTTCTTTTTCCTGTCGTAATACCGTCCGGTTCGCAAACCATTAATATTGGCTTTGGAAAAGGAGACACTTTTCGATAAAAATTCCTCTTCTGATTTACCATTCACATTGGAAATATTCATGGCATTATTGCTCTCGATGCTCACCTGTATGCTTTGTACCACTTTGTCGCGGGCCATACTTTCATACTTTTCCATGAGTTTTCCCGGATCTTCGTCCTGTGGATTTTCACCTGAGACAAAGCCCACTAGATATTCGGATGGCGGGTACATGCTGTTCCGTTTGGCATAATCTGTCCAGGCGGGTTGCTGGGCAAAGAGGGTGGTGCTGAATAGTAACACAACAAATAAAAACGAAAAGTGTAAGGGGGAAAATTTCATAATTGACGTAATTTTAAGCACCAAAAAACAAATAATAAATCACAAACAAATCCAAAATACCAATGATTAAATTCCCAAAATAGTTTTAAAAATTGAGATTTTAGTTATTGAGATTTATTTGCTATTTGTTGTTTGTGATTTATTATTTCATTGTTAAAACAAACTACTTCGCATCCGATTTATTCAAAAAACCAATTTTGCTTCCGCGAAGCTGTATTTCATAAAACTTGGCGTGTTCTTTTATCACTTTGAAATCAAGTCCACCGGGAACTTTTGCAACGACTGTCGAACTTTTATTGGGCAGTTCGTAAATTTCAACCCGGTCGCTGCTGCTTCCTTTTACCATTACGCGCTCGGCCAATGCGCCGGCCATATCGCCACCGGTAAATGAATAAGGCTGTATCGGACGGCCAATGTCTTCGAGATATTGCGCCAGGGCAATTCCCTTTTCGGCCCTTTCGGTAGCAGCCTGGAATTTCTTACAGCTATAATCCAGTTCGTAAGCCATACTGTAATACTCAAAAGCATCTTCGTAAGCGCCTACCATTTCATAAAGTACACCCAGGTTGTAGGCAGTTTTGGGGTTATACGAATCGGCCTCGAACATGGCATATACAATGGGGAACGCCCTGTCAATATCCCCCATTTTGAGGAAATCCATGGCCTCTTTTCCTTTTGTTTTAAATTCTTTGAGTTTCACTTTTTCCATGGTATATTTGATGTGTGTAAAACCCGGAGAAAAATAATCGACAAAATTCTTTGCCAACTGATTGAGTGCAACATCTGCCAAGGCATCAACAGATTTTACACCCGAAACGGCATCACCACAACCGCTGTCCTTAAAGCTGGCAGATGAGCTTTCTGTTCCAACAACCCTTGCTGTTTCAACAGAAATAATCTTCATGGTTCCTTTGGCCGTAACCGTCCTTTTCAGACACCTTCCTGTTAGTTCTGAATTACTCCATTCATCATTATGTGCATAGGAAGAATTGCCAATGATAATTACATCCAATCCGAGCACCCTTCCCACTTCGGCTGCAGAACTTTCATCCAAAGCCCCCGACAAAGAAAGTTTCTGCTCTTTCATAATCTTTTCCAGTTGGTCGCGCTCAATGACTTCATAAAAATCGGTTTTGACACCTTTCACATAAGTTCTTCCCTCTTTACTTTTTACCATTCCATAAAGCTTACTACCAGAGCTTACGATTCCACGATTTTGATCAAGCAAATTAGCAACAACATAATCGGTAAGCACAACTTCTTTTCGATGATTTGTTGAGCAGTTAAATTTCAGGACACCAATTTTTTGAACATCATAAAACGGCTTTTCGGGTGCTTCAAGGATAAAGCACTCAATTTTTTGTGCTTTTAGAAAAGGGCTTAACAGGAGGGCGAATAAAAGTAATGGAATAGAAAAGCGTAAAGATTTCATAATTCATAGATTTTTGGTTTGACGTAAAAAATATCTTTATAAAATTATAGAAATTTGTAAACCAATGATAAATAGAGCGTAGTTTATAGGGGCTCTAAATAATGTTTTCGGTTTTTTTGGGGAATATGGGAAATGGGGAAATAGGGAAATATGGGAATAAGGGGGGGGGTGCTTGTCCACAGTACTAATCCTAAAATTTAAATTAGATTTCTTTGTTTAACGTTTAATTGTGAGGCATTTTTGGGTGGCTTGCAGGGATGGAATGCCGCGACAATCTGTTTGTTACAATCAACATTGTTTTCACTTTCAGTAGGAGCAGATTCTCGCAGCATGCCAACGCACTTGCCTTCGCAAGGATGCCTCAGAATTGAACTATTTGGTTACGTTTACAACTTTACAACCCGCTTCTTATTTCCGGCAATGGCTTTTGTAATTCTTCTACAATTTTTGATTTCGACACCTTTCAACGCTTCATGGGCTTTGCCCATTTCACCCAATTCGCGGTACATTTCGGCCAACATGATTTGCTCACCCTCATGTTCCGGTTTGAAAATGGCAATCAATTTTTCCAGGTTTTCCCTGAAAAGGGTTTTGAATTCAGCAAAAACCAAACGGCTGTTTCTTCGGCTGGCAAGTAGAATTTTAGCCCGTCTCAAACTCGTGAATTGGGGAAATAATTTCCAGATTGGTTCCCGGTAGCGTACAAAATCATTGATACCCCACCAAATTCGTAAGCGCAAATAAATCTTTCTGTCTGTCGTATTTGCAAAACCATCCTTCAGTAAATCAACATAAAACTGTATCAGTTCTTCCCTAAAAGTTTCGCTTAACGCAAACGGAAGGTCATAAGTATCGCCAGCAAAAGGTAAATTGTCGCCAATTCTTTCTTCCGTTTCTATCCGAGCGTCTTCCTGCCAGAATGCTTTTTGGCACTTAGGACAAATTGCAATGGCCTTGTCGTTGTTCATCCAGGGCTCTGTAACTGTCATTCCATCAGAGTAAACAGTAGTACTGTGAATGGTGTATGACATCAGTTCGTAAGCGCCCATTCTGATTCCGCAATGCGGACAAGCAAGTATAATTTGGCTAAAGGTCGTCATGCATACTATTTAAAACGGGTTAAAATTAGTGAATTCCTTAACAGCTAAGGCCGGATAATGGCATGAATTATGTAGTTTTGATGAAAAACCAATTAATAATAATCCTAAAAAACACATACCATGAAAAATTTAATTTATGTATTAAGCTTTGTTTTTGCCTTTAGTCTTGTTGGACAAGTTAGGGCACAACAAACCGAAAAAGAATTGAATAAAGAAATTAAATCCAAAGCAACAAAAAATGCCCGTAAGGAAGCCAAGAAGCTCAAAAAGGAAGGTTATAAAGTTGACCCCGGACAATTGCCCATGGACAAACAATTGGATGAAAGCTGGCAAAAACGCCTGATGACAGACGATGAGGGTCAACCTGCATATTTTATTGCTACTTCAACAGCCGTTGGTGAAACACAGGCAGCTGCTAAAATGCAGGCTTACGAATTGGCCAAAATTGACCTTGCCCGCCAGATTGGAACTGAAATTGCCGGATTGGTAGAAACCAATCTCGCCAATAAACAACTGAATGCTGAAGATGCTGCTTCGGTGACAGAATCCGTTGCCTCTTTTAAATCTATCGTAGTGCAAAAAATGGGCAGGGTGCTCAATGTATTTGAGGCCTACCGGCTTATTGACAAGAATACCGAGGTCAGGGTTACCACTGCCTACAGCTACAAAACAGCGGTTGAAATGGCCAAACGTGAAATCAGGAAAGAACTGGAAGACAAAGCCGAGTTAAACCAGGAAAAGGTGGATGAAATCCTGGACTTTTAAGCCATGACCGATATGGACAAGCCGGGATTTTTTTCCAGATTAAGCGGCAAAAATTTATTGCGGGGGATGAGCATAAGTCTGTTCTTGTGCTTTTCCCTTATGCTGCAAGCCCAAACTTTTGAAGATTTCAAAAAGCAAATACGGCAGGAATATGACGACTTTGAACAAAGTACCCGCAAGAAGTTCGACAACTTTGTCGAAAAAATAGACAAAGAATTTACAGCGTATCTGGCCGATAATTTTGAAGTTTATCCCACCGAAAAAAGCAGTCGATTAAAAGGTGGGGCTAAGCCTGCTACAATCCCAAAAGCAGCCGAAGAATCCGCCAATATTCCGGCAGAAATGATCGCTTATTCGGAACCCGAAAAAGATTTTTCCATCCGGCAGGGGCCGATGCTTCCCAACATCAAAAAGACTGAAGCTGTCGATTTTGAAACAGACTCAATCAATGTTTCCTTTCTAAACTGGCTGCTCTATTTTGAATCCGACAAAAAACTGAAAGCTGCTTCTCTGAAAACCATCGATGCCCAAAGTATCAGCAAGTATTGGGCAGAGTTAGGCACGAGCAATTACAACCACCTGCTTTATCAATTGAGCAATGTGAAGGATATCCTCAACCTAAACGATTGGGCTTATTATCAGCTAATCAAAGATTTTACAGAGCAATTGTACGTTCAGGATGAAAATATGCAGGTGCTCCTACAATGGGTTTTACTCAGTCGTTCGCGCTATAAAGTCAAGGTGGCATTTGCTAATGAAAAAGTGTATTTGCTTGTGCCAACTATTTATCCGCTTTATGCGAAAGATTTTTTGCGTTTCGATGGATTGGAATATTACGTAATGGACGAAAAGGCCAAAGACCTAAATACTTATCCTGTTGACTTTCCCGAGGCAGACATTATTATGGATTTGCGCATCAGCAAACCATTTAATACCGAACCCACCACAAAAAATATCAAGACTTTTCACTTTCGTTACGAGGGCAAAAAACACAGTGTCAAACTGGAATTCGACCCCAATATGATTGATTTTTACAAAACGGTTCCATTGACCGATGTGCGGGTTTATTTCAATTCGGTGGTCAGTGAAGTGACAAGAAATTCAATTATTGACGCTTTCACGCCATTGATAAAAGGAAGGAGCAAAGTGGATGCCGCCGACCTTTTATTGAAGTTTGTGCAACAAGCCTTCGATTACAAAACCGACCAACAGGCTTTTGGGCACGAGCGTTACTTTTTTGCTGATGAGCTGCTTAATTATCCTTATTCCGATTGTGAAGACCGTTCTGTTTTTTATGCCTATCTCGTAAAAACACTCTTAAATATTGACGTTGTGGGCATTGGTTTTCCGGGTCATATGGCAACTGCAATTCATTTTGACAACAATCCCGAAGGTTATTTTCTAACTTACAATAACAAAGATTATGTACTGGCCGACCCCACTTTTTTTAATGCTTCTATCGGCATGTTGATGCCCATGGCAAGAGGAAAAAAAGCAGAGATTATTCTGACAGAAGTGAATCATCAGGAAACAGAATTGACAGCCCAACTTTGGGATATTGTCCGCAATGGCGGCGGTTCAAAAGCTGACTTATTAGAAGATGTGGTTTTTGACGACAATGGAAACGCGTTCATCTGTGGTTATTTCACAAAAGAAATGCGTGTGGGTGATTTTTCTGTGCAAACAAATTATCCCGGCAGGGATGTTTTTATTGCCAAATTTAATGCACAAATGAAACCTCTTTGGCTGAACAAGGCCACTGGTCCGGGCAACGATTTGGCTTACAGTATGGCAATCAGAAACGATGGCAGCATTTATGTTTATGGTAGTGTTGAGGGCGAACTCAGTTTTGGTGGCAGTAGCATACAGGCAAATGAAGCACCGGATGTTTTTGTTGCGATGTACAATCGGAATGGGCAATTGCAGTGGGTTCAAAAAGCCGGAATCGATAAAATAGATCATGCTGCCGATTTTATGTTTGCTGCCAAATTCAATGGTGAAGGACAGAAAATCATGGCCAAATTATACAGTGAATCTGAGAACTTTGCACATTACGGATTAAGTATTGACAACAAAGAAAACGCCCTGATAACCGGTTCTTTTTACGCCACGCCCGGCATGAATTCCAACGATTTTAAAAAGTATGATACTTTTAATAAAAGACGCGAAAATCCTGAGGAATTGAAATACGTAAACGATTCGCTGGTTCTAATAAATTACGAAAAAACCATTGCCGGCTTGTTTGCCGCATTAAATCTTATTAAATACAATAGTCTTGAGCTCAAGGGAACGCAGATTCAAAAAGCATTTGATGAATCCGGCAGTCGTTTTAAAGACCTATCCGAAAAGTTCTACGGCAACTTTGGCAGAATGATGTTTATTAAAAATAAAGGGGGTATTGTTATGATTAAAACCCAGGGCGGGGAACCTTTACATTTTAATATGCTCAGAATAGATAACGAAGCCCGCATCAAAATCATCAAATACAAAAGCGGCAATGTAGCTGTTCAGATATTTTCAGGGATTTTCGTGGGAAACAAGCTCAAATCTTATCCCTTAAACAGCATCAAACTTTTTAAAGATACAGGAGATGTTTTGTTCGATTATGGCGATGACAACAGCAAGAAAAAACTCAACTTGAAGAAAGAGATTTTGAAGCGGTAGGGTTGAAGTTGTGTTGGGATTGGAGTAGTGAAAATCGAATTACTTAAAAAATATACTCATGAAAAACTTTAAAAAATACCTTGCCGTTTTATTTCTGATTTCAACTTGTTTATTTTTTAGTTCCTGCGATAGAAGTACGGATGATACAGTAGAACCAACCAAGGCGACAATTGCCAAGGCAGGTAAGGTTTATTCAATGCAAAGAGTGAGTAAAGGATCATCCTCAAATGTGATGGGTGAAGTTAAGACAGGACAAAGTGTTTTGATTTTGGAGAATCGTAACTGGGATTATAAAATACAACTCGCTGATGGTACTATGGGATGGATAGATGCAGAATATCTTAAACCCAGCAAACAGACCTTTATCATGTACCAAAGTGATAGAAGTAATATAGTTTCAAGCCCAAGGGCCGAGGATAGAGAACTCGTGAAAGAAGTGACTGAAAAAACGGCTGCAACCCGCTTGGAAGATTACTCGGAATCAAAAAAGATAAATGGTAAGGATTATATTATTGACTGGACAAAAATACGTACTGAAGATGGAGTCGAAGGTTGGTTTGAGTCAGCTTACCTATATCAGGTACCCATTGATCCAATGAGGTTTATTAACCGCAAAGACTGGAGCTTCAGCATGAAGGATTTCTTAGAAGAGTGGAAAGGGGAGTCTATTGAAAAGTTTACAAAAAAGTTCAAAGAGCCTTCGGGTATAAAAATAACTGATAGCCTGGCTATTCACTATTTTCATAACATCTTCCTTTTCAAACTAAACAAGAAATACTATGGTGTACGTGTTTATGTAAAGGACAGCCTTATTGAGAATATTGATGCGGCAAGGAGCAAAACCAGTTGGGTGTCGTATTTGCCCCTATCATCCACATTGCGGATAAACTGGATTGGGAATTATATAGGAAACTATTACTATTTATTTGAGACTACAGATGATATTGACGGTACAAATATTGCTGTTGAGGATTATGTGCCTGAATGGGCCAACTATGTAATAGGTATTTTAGCATTACTGATTTACTTAGTTATGCTCTTCTATATTCTTAAAATCCCATTCACCATCGTCAATAAAGTTACGTATAAACAAAGCCTGAACCGGAAATTGTTTAATGGGAGAATCATGCTTTATGCAACATTGGGAAGTATCATTTTGGGCTATTTATTCAGTGTTATCATGTTGGTGAATGTATTTCCGTTTAACGATTATTTCTTTATTACAGCACTTTTTTGTGGGGGAATGATTATTGGAACCATCGGAAAATGGCGGAACGACCTTGACTACAATCGATGCAATGCAGCTACATGTCACCAGTGGACAGGCGAACATAGTTGGACAGAGTATTTAGGAGGTGAGACAGTAACACAAACCATGCGCGATGGCAGCACTAACTCACAAACAACCAGACGCTATAGAGAACACCGTATATGTTCGGCTTGTGGCCACGAATGGTCAATACTCCGTACACACGTTATAGGAGGCCTAAAGTATTAGTTTTATCTATTGTTAAATTTAGAAGCGCAATCTATAGAAAAAAGTTTTGAAGAGATATAAATGAAACAAAAAGCACAATTTGACATGAAAAAAAAACTGTTTCAATTGCTCTTTATTCTCCTGATGGGAATCTTCCTTTCCATTCCATTGCCTGGATGGGCGCAAGATGAGGAAGAGGAAGAAATTATTGAAGAAGAAGTTGTAGCAAAGCAAGTGGTTTCGCTGAGCGAACTGGCCACTTTAATGCAGGCCGATGAAAGCGAAATCATCCTGAGTGATTTGGAAATAGTTATTGGTGATAGAGATACTGATTTCAAAGTTGATAAAATCTTCTATTCAGTTTACGAGATTTATCCAAAAGAAAGCCGGGCTAAAAAAATCTACTTTTATAATTGTGTTTTCAATACCGGGAGGGAGGCACCCATCGTGTTTAACGGTTGGACTTTTAGTAAATTAAACCTGCTTACCTGTGAAGTCAATTCGCCACTTACTTTCGAGAATATCAAAACGGTGGGTAATTATCCCATTCACATCGAGAACTGTTCGTTTGCCCATACACTTGAATTTAAGAATGAAATATTTGAACTCAATAAATTGCAGATTGTCAACAGTGTTTTCAGAAAAAACCTGATTGTCAGTTCTACTACCAACCAATTATTTTTGGATCATTGCCACTTTGATGCAGACATCATCCAATACAAAAAGGAGGATGAGGAAATGACCCATTTTCAAATGAGCCTGAATTACAGACAGTTTGGCAATGTAGAAATTAACAATTGTTCGTTTAATAACAATGGCATCAGCAACCTGTTCTCGCTTGATTTCAGTAATAGTAATATTGAAAGTCTGCGTATGTTCAACGACAGCCTGCAAAGTTTTGATTTGAGTTGGGCAACGGTGGAAAAATCGCTTTTAATTGATTCATTGTTTGTAAGCGATTACATCGGTATATTGAATTTCGATTTTCCCGAGAAAAACACCAATATTCCATGGTACAATTTTGGGGGAGAAAAACTGGCCGTTTTCTATACTGAAAAGTCCGACCTCATCATTCCTTACCAGGCCAAAACAAATAAACAACTGTCTGTAACTTTGGATTACAACGACCTGATCAGTGCTTATACCAAATTCAATACTTTATACCATGATCGGGGCGACATCACCTCTGCCAATGCCAGTTATGTCGAAATTAAAACCATCGAAACGCGGCGGCAGGCTTATATCCAGGAAATAAATCCTTCCCGTAATAATTTTATCAATCACAAACTCAATGTATTTCTCAGCTCTTTCTCTGATTATGCTACCAACCCGGGCAAATCACTGATTCAGTCGCTAAAGATACTGTTGGGTTTTACCCTTTTGTATATGCTTAGTTTTTCGGATTGGGATGGGCTGAACTACAACTACTATCTTTTACAATACCGCTTGTTTGCCAAATATATCATCAAAGATAAAAGTGTTGCAGCTATTTATAAACACACTGTCAACCCGCATCAGGATTTAATGCAAACAATCAATGAGAAATACCTGAAGAAAGGAAAAGATATTCCGCGCTCACTCCGATTTTTTGGCAGACCATTACACTTTCTGGGAATGCTTCGATTTGAAATGGTGCCCAATTTAATACGATTGTACAATTTCCAACCCCATGCCTGGAAATCACTTAATACAGGTCAAAAATTCTATTCAGGAATAATCATCACGCTGATTGTACTGAGCTTTTTCATCTATGTTTTCGTTGTAAAATTTATCAATGCTTTCATCCTGAGCTTAAACAGTTTTGTGGTCATCGGATTTGGGATGCTTCCCGAAAGAGGCCTCGCCATGTATTTATCCATTATCGAGGGAATTATCGGTTGGTTTTTACTGACAATTTTTACCATTACACTACTGAGCCAGGTATTGCAGGGGGCAGGATAAGTTGTGAGATAAAAAGGAATTATGGATTTTGAAGAATATTTAAATTTCAGCGATTGGACATTCTATTTACTGCTGTTTTTATGGATAGTGGTTCTATGGTTTGGGCTGAAATATTTCTATAAAATTGAAAAATTATTCAAATTGAAAGATGACTTCCAGAACGGGAGTAAAACGGCTGTCGGTTTGTTACAGGGCTCGTTTATTTTTGGATTTATCATTTACCTGATTTGGGTTCTGGCTCCTGATTTCGGACAGTCGAAAACTTTGGAGTTTATTATTTATTCAGGTATTTTATTGGTTTTTTTATGGCATGTTTTTATTAGTTTCAAGCACTATAAAATGCCAGGCGCCATTCTTCGCATGATGCTTATTTCGGTTCTAATGATTGTTTATTTTTATTCGGGCTGGGTGGGTGGCTTGTTGATGATTGCTGTTTTTGCTGTGGCGATTATTGTTTTTGCGCTTTTTAAATTGAAGAAGATATTAACGATTGGGTGAGGGAGATATGGAAAATATTGGTTTTAGGGAAATAAAGATACAAGGGAATACTGGAATTGGAAAGATTATTAAGATGGATAAAACATTGGTTATCATGACCTGTTTGAAACTACATTATTTCGCCCCTATTCCCCTTATTCCCTACACCCCCAAACAATTAAATAAACCACAATGAACTTTCTCATATCAATAATCCTTTTTGCCGTCTCTATTTTCCTGTTGGCGGTCTCTATCAGATACGGTTTAAGGGGCGCAGCAAGGCTGGATGCTTATTTCTCACAAAAGCACAATTCAGAATATCCGGGATTTGAATGGTATTACCGGATTCCATTTTCCATTGGTGTCATCCCTGAATACTTTTATGCCCTGGTAATGGCTTACGACAATTATTTCAAACGAAACTGGTGGGCCTTGAAAACAGCTTCTTTTATTGCTATTTTGGTTTTTATCGCGGGATTGAAAAGTCGTTCAGCTGTGGCAGCCTATTTTTCATTTGACTTCGTAAAAGAAGGGGGAATTACCGCCTTATTTACTTCCGGTAATTTCGTGACTTTTATGAACATCATTGTCCTGCTTTATGTTGCATTGTTTGTTTTGATATGTATCGAAAGCATCAGAATGCACGGTATTTACGCACCCATCCGCATAGTTATTTACAGCGTTTTAAGTTTGATGATGGCCAATCTGACTGTGATTACACTTTCCATTATTGTTTTTGTAACGATGATTTATATCGTGATTAAAATCATTGGCTTTCTTTTCTTCTCATCCCGCAGACGGAGAAGGGAAGAGAAAGAAGAAACTGCCGGTTCTGTTTTGGGAAAAGGTTTGCGTGCGTTTAGAGTCGAACTTTATCAATGGGAAGAAGAGGGGAAAACCAGGCCAAAACCAGAAACCAAACCCGAAAGAAAAACGAAGAAAATAAAACGGAAAAGGCCAAAGATAAAACGAACTTTCAGAAAGGATATTCCACGTTTGCATCCGGATTAAAAACTGAATCCAAATCCTAGTGCGCGAATTTTTCGCGTGCTTATTACTTAAATAATATTACGCACCTCTGGTGCTATAGCACAAGCCTCGTAGAGGCGAAATATTAATAGAAAAATCAAGAAGTCAAAACCGGAGCTCCGTAGGAGCGTAATATAAAAATCACCAACAGCGCACGAATTTTCGTGTATTTTAATTAAATGTCGGCACGCGAAAATTCGCGCGCTAGTTTAGATTAATATAAAATGACCAAAACAGCCGATAAAAACAACATCAATCCAATCATCGATAAGCTAACTGATGCCTTAGCCAAAGAAAGGCTGAAGGGCTATTTCGGCACAGCAAATGCGACCGAGAAAATTGAACTTTTTGAAAAGGCATTTGGTGTAAAACTTCCGTTTTCCCATAAAGTTTTCTTACGCAATTTTGATGGTGGATTTATTGCCGACAAGGAAGCCGACAGTTTAATTCTGATTGGAGAATTTGACGAAGCAAAAAACTTAAGAACAAGGTTCTTGAGCATCGATGAAATCATTGAAGAATACGAAAACATGGAACTCGATGACTGGCAGCGGCCATCCTGGTTTGATGGTTTTTATCCTTACATTCCCTTCTGCATTACTTCCGAAAATGAAAAACTGGTTTTTGTTGATCATTCCCTTATGACAGAAGAATCCTTTGTTTATGCTGCTTTTCACGACACACCTGCTTATGACTGGATAGTTGCAGCGGATAATTTTACTGATTTTTTAGAACAATTTTTCAATAGTGGTGGCAACCCGGATATCTTTAAAAATGATGCTGTTATCAATCCTGAAGACTTTCTGGAAGCACTCAACGAAAGAAAAGAAGAAGTAAGGAATCCTGCAGCTATCATCAAACGAAGCACGGCTTATCTTTCTCTTCTTCCAGATTCGGCACTCACTTATACCGAACGTGCCAATGCTTATCGCGATTCCCATCAATACGAAAAAGCACTGGCCGATTACGGCAAAAGCCTTGAAATGGAACCTAAATTTGCACTGGCTTACTATTGCCGGGGAAGTATGTTATTGTCCATAAAAAAAGCGCGTCAGGCATTGATCGATCTTGACTCAGCCTGCCAGATTGAACCTGATGATTGTCTTTATTTAACGGGAAGGGCAGACGCTTTTTATGAGTTGGGAAAACTGGAAAAAGCTTTGGTTGACTGCAATCATGCCCTTGAAGTTAATCCGCATTTTTTCAGTGCCCTCAGCACCCGGCGACAAGTATTTTTAGCCCTTGGCGAAACCGAAAAAGCTAAGGCTGATGCGGAATTGATTGCCGAATTATTGGAAGAGGATGAATAAAAACGGGGGTATTTTTAAGTCAATTCCATTATTCCACTCCTCCAAAAAAATCCAAGCTCCGGTTCATGTTTCGCTTTTCTTATTTAGAACGCCTCTAACTTCATAAGGTACAAGTATTTGTTTTTACTTTTTTGGTAATTTTAATGGATTTCTGAAATCACATACATAATGTAGTTATTTAGAATGATTTCCTTTATAAAAAACTATAAAATCACAAGAAAGTGTAGCATCTGAAAATGATTTTAATCTTTAGTTAATACCTGAATAAAAGATGGAAACCAACCTCACAAATCCATCTTAAACAACAGCGTGGGGCGAGTTTGAGCGAAAATCGAAAGAGTAGCTCATCAAACCTAAAAATTAATGTTATGAAAAAAATTCTACTTATTTTAATTGCTTTGCTATTTGGTTCAGGCCTTGCATTCAGCCAGGAACAATGGACTTTATTGAACACTTCAAATTCTGACATCCCTTCCGACAGAACAATTTCTTTGGGTGTTACGGCTGATGATGTTGTTTATATCGGAACACCCGGCGGTCTGGTTGACCCCAGTCATGTTTATGAATATACCGGTACCGACTGGACCGATATGGATTGGTTTTCTTCCTTCAACAACATGAAAAGCAGCCCATCGGGCCATCTCGCCATCGCTACCGGCGAAGGGGTTTTTCATTACGATGGAACCGAATATGTATTGTTTAACAAAGGCAATTCAAACTTAACAGCCAATAATGTCTCATGCCTGGATATCGGGCCTGATGGAACGGAATATATTGGATTGACTGCCGCCGGACTTGTTGCATCAGGTGGTCTCGGGATTTATGACGGCAGCTTTTGGGCGATTTACAACAAAGACAATTCACCGCTGCCGGTCAATAATGTGCATGTTGTTTTTATCGGACAAAACAATATTTTGTGGATAGGTACACAAGATGCCGGCCTGATGAAAAAAGATGGCGACAATTGGGAACTTTTCACTACAGAAAACTCAGATATTCCTGAGAACCATGTCACGCATATTGCGCAATCATCTTCCGGTTTGTTGTGGATATCTTTTGCCGATGGAAGTATTGCCACTTTTGATGGTTCGGAATGGACATACATCAGGGTCAGGAATTTGGATTTCCCGGAAAGTAATGTGAGCGATATGTTGTTTGATGCTGATGACAACCTTTGGATGGGCTTCGAGAGCGATGGCTTTGCAAAATATGATGGCGCAGACTGGACTTACTTTACCAGCCTGCTCACGCCGCTTCCCGGTGATGAAGTAACAGGTTTGGAATTAGACAGCGATGGAAAACTCTGGATTAGCACCCAGTGGAACGGCCTGGCCATTTACGACCCCGATTTCGGTTCGGCCATCGATGATTTTCTTTCTCGCGAAAATATTGCAATTTATCCCAATCCGGTAAACACAAGCCTGAATGTTGAATTTACGGAACTAACAGGCAAAGCCGATTTGTATATTTATAATTTGATGGGACAATTGCTTCTCCATCAGCAAATGAATGAAGCCCATTTTCAAATCGATTGCAGCAAACTACAGGCCGGGTATTACACTCTGAAAATTAAGAGCCAGAAAGGAAACGAGTTTGTCAGCAGGCCATTTGTTAAGCAGTAAACTTTTACTTTTTGTTCATGGGAAAATATTTCTTCAAGACAATTTTTATTAAAGTATTATTGCTAAATTGCCACAGATTCACAGGACAATGCAAATTATAATCTGTGAATTTGTGGCTATTCTTTCTTATAAA
>QMPA01000063.1 GCA_003650365.1 Bacteroidota bacterium
GCTATCGGAATAGTGGCAGAATATTTAGCCACAAAGACAGGAAGACACTAAGAACCACAAAGGAAGCTTCTTGCAAGTAATTGAATATCTAAAGTATAGATGAGGTGCCTTAAATCGAATTCAACTTATTAGAGAACAAATCAAAATCAATGGATTGTCTGTGACCTATTTGCAAACCAATTGCCGTACCCCCAACAAGAATAAACTGTTTTGAGAATTCTCCAATTAAAGGAAGAAGCTCAATTTGATTATTGTTTAATATTTCCTTGTGCATGCCGGTTAAAGTATAGTTGGAAAAAGTTTTTCACAGGGGCAAAATAGTTGTCTCTTTTATTGCTTATCTGCTTATTAAATACATCTGAGGCCATATCAATACCTATTAATTCAAATAGCCCTTTTACCGATTCCTGGTCTCCATAATTCAAAATAGTCTCCAGCAACAGTTCAAGACTTATCTCTTCCTTTTTTTCTTCCGGAGTGTACCAGAAAAGATTGCTGTGTTCTTTGATAAACGCTTTTAGTTCTTGATTATGAATGGTTTTCATTTCGTAAAGGTAGGCAATTTATCAAGATAATAGTGGGGCACGTTTATATTAAAGTTTCACTTCCTTTATGATCAACTCTACTCCCTTTTCTTTGTCTTTTACATCAATTGCAATCGCATCTTCAGGAATATCATAAGTTTCATCAACACCCGCCAGATGACTCAATTTTCCTTCGTCGGCCAATTGGTATAATCCATAATGATCATTCGTGCGACAGTAATCCAGATTGGCTTTCATATAAACCAGTTTGAATCGGTCTTCCCCTATTATTTCCTTTACTTGCTGCCTGATACTTTCTTTTGGAGAAATAAAAGAGCAAACACAAATAATGCCCTGATCGTTGAGCAGTTTACAAATGTGTGCTACGCGGCGCAAGTGTTCTGCCCTGTCGGCTGTGGAATAATCCAGCTCTCTGGAAAGTCCTGAGCGGACTGATTTTCCATCGAGTACGACTACTGTTTTGCCCATATCAAACAGTTCCTTTTCCAGCGAATAGCCCAATTCATTTTTTCCGCTGCCATGCAAACCAGTAATCCAGATGGTTTGTGCCTTTTGATCGTAGCGTTTTTCTCTTTGCTTCCGGCTTATTAAACTTCCTGATTTTACAATGTGCTGCCGTTCCTTGTCAGTAATGCGGCTTATTAGGTTTTTGCTGCTTAACTTATCAAGTATCATTCCCACCGCAACGGTATTGTGTGTAATGGGATCGATAAGAATGAAAGAGCCTGTTTGCCGGTTCTTTTTATAGGGATCAAAAAGAAGGGGCTTGGTTGTTGTCATCACCACCCTACCAATTTCATTGAGTTCAAAATGATCAATTTCACTTTGTTCAAGCGTGTTTACATCAACCCTGTATTTTATCTGATCTATCCTTGCTTTGGTAGCGTGTGTGTTGTGTTTGATGTAAAACTGTGTGTATTGGTCCATTGGCTTTTCATCCATCCAAACCAGCATGGCTTCAAAATGCCTTTCGATGTGGGGTCGGCTGTTTTCATGTACCACCATCTCCCCTCTTGAGATGTCTATCTCGTCTTCCAAAGTAAAGGAAGCTGACTGTGGGGGAAAGGCATATTCAACCTCTCCTTCGGAAGTAATTATGCTTGTTACCTTTGATTTTTTTTGCGACGGGAGTGCCATCACTTCGTCTCCTACCCTGATTACGCCACTTGCAACTTTTCCGGCAAAACCCCTGTAATCAAGTGTTGGGCGGATAACGTATTGTACGGGAATTCTGAGATCGTCAAAATTTCTGTCGCTACTTACGTGAACGGTTTCCAAAAACTCCAACAGGCTTTTTCCATGGTACCAGGGCATCTTATCTGAAACATCAACAACATTGTCTCCTTTTAATGCTGATACAGGGATAAATGTGATGTCAGGGATATTGAGTTGGGTAGTGAAGTTTCGGTAGTCTTCACAGATTTGATCATAGACTTCTTGTTTGAAATCCACAAGGTCCATTTTGTTAACCGCAAGTACAACGTGTTTAATACCCAAAAGAGAAGCCAGAAAAGTATGCCTTTTGGTTTGAGTGATTACACCTTTTCGTGCGTCGGCTAATAATATGGCCAGGTTGGCTGTTGAGCCACCCGTAATCATATTACGTGTGTACTGCTCGTGACCGGGCGTGTCGGCTATGATAAATTTTCTTTTTGAAGTAGAAAAATAGCGATAAGCTACATCGATAGTGATGCCTTGTTCGCGTTCTGCTTTGAGTCCGTCGAGCAAAAGCGCATAGTCAATATCTCCTCCTGCATGACCTTCTCTTTTTGAGTCGCGCTTCAGGGCATCCAATTGATCTTCGTAGAGTTTCTTGCTATCGAAGAGCAAACGCCCTATTAGGGTTGATTTTCCATCGTCAACACTGCCTGCTGTTAATAATCTTAATAGATCTTTCTTTTGATCCTGGTCTAGAAATTCTTTTATATCCATTTGAATATTTTTTTTATCCGCTAATTCACACTAATTTGGCAAATTTTCACGAATTAATGTGTGTAGATAAGTCTTTTATATTGGAGTGATTTTGTTCCAACGTTTATTAGTAATCCTAGTTGGTAGCCCGTTGCTTTCAAATAATTGATTACTTGTGCATAATGTTCAGGAACTAATCCATCCATTGCCTTTAATTCAAGAATAATTTTATCATAACAAACGATATCTGCATAATACAATTTTTGTAGTGTTTGGTTCTTGTAGTTAACCTAAAGTTTAACATTCGTTTTAAAAGGAATCTTTTGTTTATTGAGTTCAATCATCAGTGCCTCATGATAAACATCCTCAAGGAATCCACCGCCCAGCTCTTTGTGCACCTCCATACATGCACCAATAATTCGAAAAACCTCATCCTTAAATAATAATTCCATGTTCTTCTTTTTGTCCACTAATTTCCACAAATTAATTAGTGATAATTTGTGTGAATTCGTGGATATTTAAAAATACCCTTCTCTCTTCTTCTGCTCCATACTTGCTTCCTGGTCAAAATCAATTACCCTTGTTGATCTTTCTGATAAGGTAATTGTCATCATTTCTTCTACTATTTTTTCTATGGTATCAGCTTCCGACTCGATGGCTCCGGTTAGTGGGTAGCAGCCCAAAGTGCGGAATCTTACCATACGCATTTCGGCTTTATCCCTTAGTTCTTTTGGCATGCGATCATCGTCAACAAGTACCAGTGCTCCATCCATTTCTACAATCGGTCGTTTTTTTGCATAATACAATGGAACAATGGGAATGTTTTCTAACCTGATGTACTGCCAAATGTCAAGTTCCGTCCAGTTACTAATTGGGAAAACTCTGATGCTTTCTCCTTTGTGAACTTTTGCATTATAAATGTCCCAGAGTTCGGGGCGCTGGTTTTTCGGATCCCACTGGTGGTATTTGTCGCGGAAGGAATAGATGCGTTCCTTTGCCCGGCTTTTTTCTTCATCTCTTCTGGCACCTCCAAAAGCGGCATCGAATTTATACTTATCGAGGCCTGCCAAAAGTGCCTGCGTTTTCATGATATCGGTATGGACTTTTGAACCATGACTAAACGGGCCAACACCTTCTTCGAAACCTTTTTTGTTGTAGTGTACAATCAAATCCCAGTTTTTTTCTTCGGCATATTTATCACGGAACTCCACCATTTCCTTAAATTTCCATTTGCTGTCGATGTGCATTAATGGAAAAGGGACTTTGCCGGGGGCGAAGGCTTTTTCTGCCAGACGTACCATAACGGAGGAGTCTTTCCCGATGCTGTAAAGCATCACTGGGTTTTCAAATTCCGCTGCCACCTCACGGATAATGTGGATGGACTCAGCTTCGAGTTCGCGGAGATTGTTTAAATTGTATTGGTTCATATTTTATTGAATAATAATTTATGATAATTAACTAAGTGTAATTTGTCTGCAGATGAATTTATTTTGGTTCTATTAAAAAACAGATGAATACCTTTTATGTTCACAGTGCAGATTACAATTATAATCAAATAACTTTCAGTGGGTCAAACTTAATTTCAGGTAAAATATTTTTCAGCATTTCCTTTACTGTTTCATCAATATTGGGCTTGGTGTTTTCCACCCTTAAAAATGGTAATTGAGGAGCTTCGAAAGGTGCTGATACGCCAGTAAAATTCTTAATCTCTCCTGCTCTGGCTTTTTTGTACAAACCTTTGGGATCTCTTTGTTCGCATACTTCCAGTGGAGCATCGATAAAAACTTCAAGAAAATCGTCCTCACCTATTATTTCTTTTGCCATTTGGCGGATGTCATTTGTAGGACTGATAAAAGCACAAATCAGAATAATCCCACAGTTCATAAACAATTTTGAGACCTCTGCAATACGCCTGATATTTTCCACACGATCTTGATCTGTAAAAAGAAGGTTTTTATTGATTCCCGAACGAACATTGTCACCGTCCAGTATCTGACAAAAATAATTGAGTTCAAACAGTCTTTTTTCCAGCAAACTGGCAAGCGTTGTTTTACCAGAGCCCGAAAGCCCAGTAAACCAAATAACTTTTGCCCTTTGTTTTAAATAAATTTCTTTTTCTTTTCGGTCTTTAATTTTGTCGAATACGGTGTAGATGTTGTTATTCATTGTTGTTTAAAAGTTTAAAGTTAAAGGATGAATATTGAACTCGAAATGTTGAACTCTGAACCGGGAACTTTGAACATTTTCAAAAATACTTCCAATACAAAATAGACACGGCACCCACACCATAAATCACAGTCAGAGGCAGGCCGATCTTCATATAATCAGTAAACTTATAGGAGCCCGGGCCATAAACCATCATATTGGTTTGATAGCCTATGGGTGTCATGAAATTGGCAGCAGCAGCATAGGCTATTAATAAAACAAAGGGTAATGGATTTAGTGCTTTTTCATCAGCAATGGCCAGAACTATTGGAAATAATATTGCAACTGATGCAACATTGGTAATATAAGCAGCCAAAAGACTGGTGGCTATGTATATTCCAGTCAGTAAACCTAAAATACCAATGGGTGCTAAGAAGTTAATAATCCCATGGCTGATGTCTGCTGCTACCCCTGTTTTGCTCATTGCCAAACCTAGTGCCAGTGCCATAGCAATAGTCAAACCCAAATTGAAATCTATTCCTTTTTCTACATCTTTTGGATTGGCAATACCAGATAACATGATGATTGCCAGAAGTATCAATACTCCTATAAACAAAGGGACTATTTTTATTGCCGACAAAATAATCGCAAGTATTAATCCACCAATCAAAATAATGGCATCCTTAGTTTTGGGTTTTTCGTAGGTTCTTAACTTGGAAATTCTGTAAAACTCCCTGCTTCTAAAAGAGAGATCGTCGAAATCTTCACCAGTAAGTATCAACAGCACATCGCCGGCTTTTAGTTCAATATTACCTATTTTTCCTTTGATTTTTTCTCCATTGCGATGAATGGCAATGACAGATGCATCGTATTTACTCCGAAATCTTATTTGCTTTACTGTTTTGTTTATCAGTTTTGAATTATGCGATAATACAACCTCTAACAGGTTGATTTTTTGCATATTTTGATGTTCAATACCCTCTTCCAGTGTTACTCCATTTTGCGGTTCTATAAGTTCTGAAATTGCTGTTGTATCACCTGCAAAGCTAAGTATATCATTTCTTTGGAGAATAAAATTGGGACTGACTACAGAAAATACTTCCTTTTCTCGCTCTACCTTCACTAAAAACAAACTACTCAAGTTTCTTAAGCCTGCCTGACTGACAGTTTTTCCAGATAAATTGGATTTCTTTGCAATTTTAATATTTACCAGATAATTGCGCATATTACTTTCTGCCTCCTTAAGGATATCCATATTCGTTGGCAGCAGTTTTCTAGAAACTAACCAAAGGTAGGAAACGCCAATAATTGTCATGGGCAAGCCCACCCAGGCAAAATCCAGCATCTGTAAAGAGTGAAAATCAGGGAACACACTTTGTTCTTCCAGCATACCATTTACTATTAAATTTGTAGAAGTCCCTATTAAAGTAATTGTGCCACCAAGAATAGCTGCAAAAGAAAGAGGAATCAGTAATTTTGATGAAGCTATTTGGTTTTTATCACTCCACTTATTCACGAAAGGCATCATCACCGCAACGATAGGCGTGTTATTTAGGAAAGCGGAAAAACCAGCAACTACATACATCATTCTTCCTAAAAACCGATTGTAGGTACCTGCACCCCTAAATACTAATTTCTCGAAAAAGTTATTGAGGATTCCCTTGCTTTTTATAATGTCTCCAATCAGCAATAAAACAATAATGACAATAATTTGTTCATTTGCAAAACCACTTAAAACCTCTTTGGGTGTTAGTATTCCTGCAAGACCAAGGCTTAGCACTCCCAAAACAAAAGTAAAGGCCGCCCCCAGCCAATTGAAATAGAGGCTTAAGAGAATAAAGGTTATTACTATGTAAACGATTAATTGTTCCAAATTTTCTTTTTATCTGGATTTTCCCTTGTGCTTATAAGCTTTTCACAATAAACCACGGATTCAAAATATCTTCTTTGTTGTAAACAACTTCATCATCCTGACTTTTTGCTTGTACGACTCTTCCTCCGGAAGCCAAAACAACAGCATGTCCGGCAGCGGTATCCCACTCACTGGTTGGGGCAAATCGGGGATAAATATCTGCTGTACCTTCAGCAACCATAACTATTTTTAAAGAGCTGCCTTTTGAGACAATTTCAACTTTATCGTGTTTCTTTTTTATTTCATCAATATAAGCTGATGTTTCGCTTGTTAAATGCGAACGACTGGCAACCACACCATAATAGGATTTTGAAATCTCTAAGGGAAGTTTTGATGCTCGTTTTGTCAACTTATTAATGTCATCAATGTTTTCAGATGCATTATTCAATTTATATGCTCCCAGTTCTTCTTCTCCAAAATAAAGTTCATCCAAAACCGGTGCATAAACAACACCCATTACAGGTTTTTTATTTTCAATCAATGCAATGTTCACGGTAAACTCATCATTTTTTTTGACAAATTCTTTGGTTCCATCAAGTGGATCAACTATCCAAAGTTGATTCCATTTTTTTCTTTCTTCAAATGGAATACTTCTGCCTTCCTCGCTTAAGACAGGAATTCCGGTTTCATTCAAAAACGATATGATGATGTCATTGGCATTCTTATCGGCTAATGTCAAAGGAGATTCATCCTTTTTGTATTCTACTTTAAAATCGGTATTGTAGATTTTTAAGATTTCTTTACCTGCTTTGATGGAGGCAATGATGGCTGTTTTTAGTAAGCTGTTCATTATTTGGTTTTACTGGTATTATAATGGATCTATTAATATTCAATAATCAATGAAAAAGTAAAAAGAGAATTTATAACAATACGGAAACTTATAAATCATTTGAATATCTGGCTATTAGAATCAACAATTAAGTAAATAATTTGTTATTATTATCTTTCCCTTCGATTCCGGAATAAATTGAGATAAAACCATTTGTTTGTTGAATATTGCGTGTTGAGTGTTTTTTTAAATGTTTCATTAAAATCGTGGTAGTAACATTTAAATAAGGTTGGACTTTGCTTTATCCTTCTCACAGCTTCGCCTCCTAAGTCCCATCTGCCTAAGGCGGTCGAACTGTTTAATGTATATTATGTGTATTTGAACTATTCTGATTTCCAGACCAATAAAAGTTCGTCTGTCCTTTTATTCTTCAGAAAATCTTGTAGCTCTTTATTGTCCAGTACGATGTACCGGATTTTTCTTTTTATAAGTGCTTCAGCTTTTTCGATCAGGCTCATTAAATAACTTCTGTCCAAATCTTTACCTATAAACCAAAGATCGATAACTTTTGAGTTTTTGCCTTTTGCCAATTCCCCAACAAGGTAAATTTCCTTTACCTGACCCAAGTTCTTTATCACTTTCTCGATAACCTTATCAAGCCCGATATGTTTGATGAGTAGTTTATGGATTTCAGGAAAAAGAGGATGGTTGGTATTTGCCTGATAAAGCTTTTTGTTGCCCTCGAGTTTTGAAGTCAGCAAATCTGCTTTTTCAAAACGGTTTAATTCGTGACGAATGGCGTTCGTAGATTCGCCAAACTCAGGTTCCAAACCACGCAAATAGGCGGTATTACTACTGTTAAGGAAAAACTTAAGCAGTAATTTTATGCGCGTTTTAGATGTAATTAGTGACTCTAACATTAGTAATTCTTTGTGTTTGTAGTGTCTGAACAGCCCGTACTAAAACAGAAATTGTACGCTGACGTTCCTAATTGAGTAACAAAAGTACTCATTGTTTTGATTTCGCCAAGAAAAAATGAAAAAAATTTCTTCAGTTTTAAAAGATCCCACCAAACAAAAGCTGAAACATTTCAACTAATTGCTCTTGTTTTGTTTTTCTTTATCTCGATAAGAATTGTTTTTCCAACAGCTTCTATTTCAACATTAATTTTGTGTTTTCCTTTTACCTCTACCAATTCTCCTTTTAATCCTGCCAGGCTACCTGAAATAATTTCGACTTTGGTTCCCTTTTCCCAAAAGAGGTCTTCGTTTGTTTCCAACTGCTCATCATCTAAAAAATACCGAATGGCTTCAATTTGTTGAACAGGTATGGCAACAGCTTTTCCTTCGAAAGTTATGTATCGGGATACGCCAGTAATTTGAAGAACCTTGAAGTAATCTTTTGGTTCGATTTGTACAAATATATATGAACGAAATAAAGGTACTTCTACCCATTTTTTGCGGTCACTCCATTGGCGAAGCTCTTTGATTAAAGGCAAAAAATAATCGATTCCAGATTTTTGAAACTCAACGGCTACTTTCTTCTCTGTTCTCGATTTAACATAAACAGCAAACCAGGCTTTTGTTGTATGCGCGTCCAAATTCCTAAATTATAATGAACTTAAATAAGGGTGAAAATCGCCGGTTTTTGCAGTCACTTTCTGCTTACGGATTTTGTGTGCAATTTCAATGCTCTGTCGTGCATCAGAAATACCATAGCCCCTTCCGGCAAGTATTTCCTGATAACTGACCGTATGCAAATCGGTGAAGCCACTACTAAACTCTATTTCATCATTATCAACAAGAATAGACCTGAAAGTTGGTTGGTTATTTTCAACAGCTTTTGCTGGTAAATCATTTTTATCAAGGCTTAAAAACCAGGAAACATTTGCTTTTTTTAGTTGCAATAGTCCCGACGCCTTGTTCTTTTCCATTAAATGAACAGTACTTTTTTCAAGGTCTCCAAAAATCCAGCTTAGCATATCAAAAAAGTGAATGCCAATATTGGTTACCACGCCACCTGACTTTTCCATATCCCCTTTCCAGGAATAAAAGTACCACTGTCCGCGTGATGCAATATAAGTAAGCTGAATGTCGTGTATTTTATTATTTGGCAGCTTATCAATTCTATTTTTCAGATCAATGATTGCAGGATGGTTTCTTAGCTGTAGAATATTGTAAACCATCTTTCCTGTATCTTTCTCAATTTCTTCCAAGCCTTCAAGATTCCAGGGATTGAGGACCAATGGCTTCTCACAAATTGCATGGGCATCATTACGTAAAGCAAGCCGTATGTGGGCATCGTGCAAATAGTTTGGAGAACAAATACTTACATAATCAACAGGACGGTTACCCGATCTTCGTAACTTATCAAGATGCCTGTCAAAACGCTCGGTTTCAGTAAAAAAATCTGCCTGGGGGAAAAAGTTATCGATAATACCAACACTATCAAAAGGATCGAGTGCAGCAATCAAATTATTACCGCTTTCTTTAATTGCCCGCATATGCCTTGGTGCAATATAACCGGCTGCACCAATTAATGCAAAGTTTTTTTGGGATTTGAGCTTGTTCATCTTCAATAATTTATCAAGAATTTATTCTGAGACGAAACAAATGATAATCAGCTTAATAATTTATACGCACTATAGGCTGTATTCACGAATGCTAAAGTTTATTAAACAACCTTTTTGTAAACGATTTCTTTTTCTCTGGTTTGTCATCAGTATAATAACCATAGCCATAACCATAGCCATAACCATAACCATAACCATAGCTGTAGCCTTCTCCGTAGCCATATCCATAACCGCCAGTTATGTTAATATCGTTAATAACAATGCTTATTTTCAAATTATTTGCTTCCATTTCTTTCATCATGGCAGCAAATATTCTTTTGTGGGTAAGGTATTGTCGAACAAGAAAAATATTGACGTCTGTAAATTCCATTAGCAGATAAGGGTCGGTCACAAGTGCTGCGGGAGGCGTGTCAACAATAATATAATCATACCTTTTACGAAGTTCCCGGAATAGTTCCGCTGTTTTATCTGATGCAATAAGTTCAGCAGGATTTGGGGGGACAGGACCAGATAAAATAATATCTAAGTGATCTACTTTAACCGATGGTTGTATTATTTCTTCGATAGTATTTTTACCAATAAGATAGGATGTTAATCCAAGACGATTTGATAAATCAAAGTCTTGATAAATTTTTGGTTTCCTTAAGTCAAAACCCAATAATACCGCTCTCCGCCCGTATTGGGCATAAATACAGGCAAGGTTAATTGAAACATAGGTTTTACCGGCACTTGCCATATCAGCAGTAACAAGAATAGTCGTCGAAGTATTGTCATCTTTCTTCCCGGCTATGTATTGAATATTGGTTCTTAAGGACCGGAATGATTCTGATATATTTGATTTTGGAAATTCTGATACAACAAGTTGTGACTTTTTTGTTGAATGCAGGATTTGCCCGATAATAGGATACTTGGTTGCTTTTTCAACATCTGTTTTTTCAACAATCGATTCGTTAAAATAATCCTTCATCATCACGTAACCAATTGGAAATACAAGACCTAAAATAAGCGCGATCAAATAATTTAATACCTTTTTTGGATAAACAGGTTCATTAAGCTCTGTTCGTGCAATATCTATTACTTCGTTATCAGGAAGGTTAGAAGCTTTGGTAATCTGGGCCTCTGTTCTTTTTGTTAACAGATAAGTATAAATATCATCGGCCAACCTAAAGGTTCTTTCATAATTAATTAATTCTCTTTGTGTTACCGGCAAATAACTAATTTTTTCGTTATAATTGGCAATTCTCTTTTCAATTTCTCTAATTGCCTGGTTGGAATTGTATATAATATTGTTGATGTTTTCGAGAATAGCATTTTTTGTGTTGACAACGTGGTTGTTAATTGCTATTACTGTTGGATTTCTATCCGTTGAATAAAGTAATTGTTCTGCTTTTGCATTGTACAAATCTATCAGTTCCCCAATCAGACGATTTAATGCCGGATCTTCTATGCCCATTGCAGATGGAGCAACTAAATTATTCAAATCATCCTGATTTTTAATAATATAATCTCTTAGGTTTTTATAATACCTTGATTTGACCGTCAATTCTGCCAGATGATTTTCCAAATCTTTTAATAATTCAACTACCTGCTGTGCCTGATAATCAATATTCAATACCTCTCTCGAAGATTGAAAATTTTGCAGGTCCATTTCTGCTGATCTTAATGTGTCTGAAATTTCCGCCAGTTGAATATCAATAAAACGGATTGTATTTTCAGCAATTTTGTTTTTTAACTCCAGGCTTTTCTGTAGATAAACAATAGTAAGCATATTTAGAAAAGCGGTTGCTTTATCAATATTACTATGCTTAAATTTGATCTCCAAAATAGAAGCTTCTCTACTTACAGGCTCAATTTCAATACCTCCAAATTGGCCAGTAAGTGTATAATAATCGTTGAAAACAAATTCATATGAATTCTCAACATCAGTTTCCGGGTCAAAATTATTATTCAATAATATTTTAAAAGAGTTGTATGGATTTTCAATTAAATCACCAAAACGATAGTTTTTTTTCCAATCAATCTTTCCAAGTATTTCTTCTTCTTCAAACTCCCGCTTAGCATAATTATACTTTTTAACGAGCTCCCCTTCTGTTTCAATTCGAAATTCATCTTTATTAAGAATTACCACCCTGTATTTCAAATCAACAGTTTGAGATACAGCTGTATCGTACACAACCTTAAAAGGAGCTTTGTGGTATAATTCTGTAACGATAAGTCCTTCGTTTAAGAAATAAGAAACCTCAAAATCCAGGCTTATTATTGTACGGTACTGTAAGGAAAAAGAAGAGAGTTTTACAATCTCATTTTCTACATTTTGATTTGAATTACTAAGGCCGATTCCCAGCATCGAAGAAGCGTCCATCATCGACCTGTCTTCTTTTACAAGTACTGTTGTAGAAACTTCATAAATAGGGGCGGTATATTTATTGAAAAGGAAGGCTACTACCAATACGATAAATATAGTCAGAATAAATAAAGGCCAATATTTTAACAGCTTGAATAAGAATATCCTGATGTCCTTACTTTCCTCTTGCTGTTGAAATCCTTCAATGTTTTCAGTTGACATAGGTTTATTGTTTAATTTTTATCGAAGTAATTGATTAATAAGATTGTTGTAGAAATAAACCCAAAGACTACACCGTATGGGAAGTTTGCAAATAGAAACTGTTTACCTCTTACCGGTTGCACATAAACAATATCATTGGGTTTGAGATAATAATATCCCGATGCCAAAATATCCCGCTTTGTCATGTCAACATAAATAACTTCTGAACCGGCTTTGTTTTGGCGGATAATAGCTACTTTATAGCGATCTGCAAAATCCGTCAGATCACCTGCCATCGAAACGGCTTCAAACAAATTAATATCTGTTTGATAAACTTTGTATTGCCCCGGCCTGTTAACTTCGCCCAACATCGTAAGGTTATAATTCACAAGCTTAACAATAACCACGAGCTGCAATAAATATTCCTTTAATTTTTCCGTAAGCATGTCCCTGATTTCATTCACATTCATGTTTCTCACATAAACTTCCCCTACCATAGGAAAGTCAAGATAGCCGGCATCATTAATTGTATAACTTTCAAGGTAAATACCTGCATCGTTTGCGTTACTTGAAGCTCTGCCACTAGAAGTTAGCGGATTAAGAAGTGTGGTGGTTTTTTCATCAAATGTTACAACCCGAATGTATAGGTTATCACCGGGCTGGACACGGTATTCAAGGTTTCTCTCGTTTTTAAATGTTACTAAGGTATCCGCATCATCTTTTACCTGTAAATACAGCATTTTTTTTTGGGGCACACAAGAGGAAAAGAGTAAGGCAAGAATTCCTAACACAACAAATGACCTGAATGCCAGGTGGTAATACTTTCTCATAATGAACAGTCTGAGTAAAACTTATTTAGGTTTGCGTATTTTGTGGCAAAATTAACCTTCTTTTCTATAAATCAAAACAAATCTAAATTAGTAAAAAAACAATTTCCAATTCTCTAAGTCCAATCATATCAAAACATTATTTTTGAATTTTTAAATTATAATATTTTCAATTATGAAATATTCCTTTCTATTCTTGTTTTTGTTTCTGTCGGCTGTGATGTTGAATGCACAGGAAAGTGTAACAAAAAAAGCATCTTCTCCAATCCCTTTAGTTTATACCAATATTGTTGCTGGTGAGGACGGAACACTTTTCTTTGTACCAATCACAGGGGGAAAAGAAGCCCCATTAATTGAATCGCAAAGCTTTTTTACATTGGATAATATCAGGATTATTCCTGAAGGTTCTCAAAACGGATTGGTTTTTGATTTTAAAAACGATTCGTTCAACGGCACAATTTACTACGGTATGTTTGCCGATGAACCCAATAAGTACCCTCAGGAAGTTTATTTTAACAGGAGCGCCTGGATAAAAGATGGGAAAGCTGAAATAAATATTTCGAAATTATCTGGCAAATATGATATTGCAAATTTGGAAGAAAGTGGCAGTGCAAAAATTGGTTACCGTATTGTCGATACTTTTGGTAAAATTATCTACGGTGGGCGAATTAATGTTGAAGGAGCCGGCCCATATTCCACCGGCTTATCTATTGTTGAAGGACCATTTGTAAATAAGGCGTCCGAACAAGAAGTTTTCATTTCATTCACAACAAACAAGCCTTGTAGTCCTGAGGTTGAGGTGAATGACAAAAGGTATCAAGCCATCCAGATGATGGGAAACCCCATTGGTGACCTCCACCACGAAATTAGGATACATCATCTGAAAGCAGGTACTACTTACCCTTACACCGTGCATTACGGAAATTATCAGGAAACTTACAGTTTTAAAACAGCACCCAAATCCGGAAGCCGTGAGCCCTTTATTTTTGGCTACACCAGCGACTGTCGGGCAGGATCCGGTGGTGGTGAAAGGGATATTTATGGAGTAAACGCCTATATCATGAAAAAAATGGCCGCTTTAGCTTCTTATGAAAATGCAGCCTTCTTTCAGTTTACAGGCGATATGATTGATGGTTATTCATCCAGCATTGGCGAAACCCATTTGCAATATGCAAATTTTAAAAGTACTATCGAACCTTGGTGGCACCATATACCATTCAATATTGGTCCCGGCAACCACGAAGCAGTTTTATCCGTTTTTGACGATGAAAGTAAATATGGTATTTCGGTTGATAAGTTTCCTTTCAATTCTAAGTCAGCTGAACGCACTTTTGCCGATGCTTTTGTAAATCCTGAGAATGGCCCATTTAGTGAAGATGATGCCATTTACGACCCCAAAGAAAAACGACAAGATTTCCCTCTTTACAAGGAAACTGTTTATTATTATACCTATGACAATACAGCCATGATTGTGTTAAATTCGAATTATTGGTATGCACCTTCTACCGACAGAATTCCAGAAATTGGAGGCAATCCACATGGATACATTATGGACAATCAATTGAATTGGCTGGAAGAAACAATTGACAAATTTGAGAACGATCCCAATATTGATCATGTTTTCGTCACCATTCACACACCGGCTTTTCCCAATGGTGGTCATGCCAA
>QMPA01000064.1 GCA_003650365.1 Bacteroidota bacterium
TGTGCATCACAATCTTAACAATAAGTGTATTGCCAATCTTGTGCATGCCTAGCCGATAATTACCAAAACGGGCTTTGTAAAAACCATCATAGCCTTTCATTTTTTCAATTCTACCGCTGAGTTCGACTTGAGAAATTGTGGGTAATTCGATAAAGGAAAATTGCTCAATCCTGGATTTTAAGGGTAATGGGATTTTTGATAGTTGCTTCAGGAATTTTTTACTGTATTGAACTTTCATTTTCCAGATTTTGGTAGTATTCCTTTGCTTCCGCTACGCTTAAAATTTCACTTTTATCCTCGTTCATTAATTGATACAAGGAATAATTCTCAAGTGCTTCCTCAATCTTTCTGAAAGTTTCAATACTTAATTGTACAGCCAGTTTTTTGTTGTTGTCATCTACGATATATTTTTTGTCGATTATCATATTTAGATGTTTAGTGTCGAATAAGTTCAATGCAAATATACTATTGTTTTCGGCTAATCCTCAATTTCCCAAACGAAATCAATACCACCCCGCCCATAGTCAACAAACCGCCAATAATTTGAATGTCGGTAGGAAGATTTCCAAAATAGAGGTAAGCACCAATCAGTACAAACAGGCTTCTGATACTCCCAACCATCGAAGCTTTGGAAATCTCGATATATTTTAAAGCCAGGTAGCCGAGGGTGGCCGTTAAAAATGGACCCAATACCGAACCGATGGCAATATTCCCAAAGGCTGATTGTGGAATGCTAAATGAAAGTCCTAAGTAAATCATGGCTGACAGGGACAGGATAAAAAGCATGACCACTCTGGAAAGTGCCATGATGGAAGTGTTGATTTTCTTGATTTGCGTTTTGGCAACCACATTGGAAAAAGCGTAGATAATACCGGCCATTAGTACGTATTCTGTTCCGGGAAGGAATACACTGCCAATATTTCCTTTGCTCTTAAAAGAAATCAAAACTGCCCCCATAAGGGTGATGCCCATACCCAAAAGTTCAATTTTATTGAACCGTTCTTTCAAAATCAAAAAGCCTAAAAATCCAACCAGCAATGGGTTAATGTTGGCTAAAAAAGAAACAACTGCAGGGTTCTCAACGGTATTAATGGCGAGAAAGAAAAATGTTGTCCCGAACATTTCCAGCAAGGCAATAAGTAGCAGTGCTCCCCAGGACTTACGTTTTATCCCTCTAAAACTGATATTTTTCCGGAAGAAAAAAATGAACAGTAGATTCCAGAGGATTCCCAGCCCAAACCAAAAAAAGCCAAATTGAGCCAAATGAACCTCTCCCAATGCTGCTTTCGAGAAAATGTAAACATTACTCACGGCAAATGCCGCAGCCATGGCCAGCAAAATGCCTTTGGTATTATTGCTCATCCGAATTCTTTTTGTTGGGATTTTTCAGTGCCGTTTGAACAATCGATTTAAATGCCCGAAAATCTTCCGTTACTGGCATCCATTCCGCAAAACGTGTTTTTGTTTGTTTTTCAAAAACAATGTATTGGTGAATAACTGTTGCCATATAACTGACTGAGGCAGTAATCGCAGCCCCGATAATCCCAAAAGCAGGGATTAAAATAAACAGCAATACAACAGTGAAAACAAGACCCGTAATTTTGGCATGAAGGTTAATCTTTGGATTGCCCATTCCTGAAAAATAATGGCTGAAAATATTGTTGATGGCCAAAGCCATCACCCCTGGACTCAAAGCAATAATCACCGGTTTTACACCCGAGAAATCTTTGGTCAGCAAGAGGGAATAAATATGTTCGGGAATGATGAGTAGAATTAAGAGCGCCATAGCTGTAAGCAAAACAGAAACTTTCATCAGCCTGATGGTGAGGGTGCGTGCATATTCAGCTTCGTTGGTATTCGAAATAGTCGAAAACTGTACCACTGCGATGCTTTGCCCGATTACCCGCAAACCTTCAGTAAGTTGGATTCCGGCATTGTAAATGCCTAAAACCGACAGTCCCAAAAAATATCGGATGACGTAAAAACTGATACGGTTATTCCCGATATTCAGGATATTGGCCATTTGGGTCACCATTCCGTACTTCAAAACTTTTCGTGTTGTTGCCCTCCATCCGCTAATTTCCATCCCTCCTGATTTGAAAACAACAGCAAAAAATCCGCCAATTGCTGCAAGGCCGTACCCGAAATACAGACCGCTCAGATAAGCATCAACATTGGTGTTTTTCATCACAAATAGTTGGTAGATAAAAACCAATAGCATCGCACTAATCTGAATAGTAAATAAAATATTGTAGGTTTTAATACGCTCTTTCCCCAGCAAAAGATTGTAATGCGTCACCATCAATCCGCTCAGTAAAGCCAGGGAAAGAATGTGGGTGGAATAGCCTTCTGGAACAGCTAATGCAGTGAGTGAAGGGAACCACGCAGTTGTTAGTTTAAACAGAAAGTAAAATAGGGTGACTACAAATCCGATCCAAAAATAAGCAGGGAAAAGCAATTGCCCCAAGTTGGTTCGTGAGGCAAAATAGATGAGGGCACTGCCTGCAACCAGGTCAATCACCAATTGGATAATAGTAATATCGAGCAGGATAATTGCGATAACGCCCATTCCATTGCTTCCAATATAATTGGCCATCAGGTATAAAATAACCAAAGCAAAAAAAGCGTTGAGAATCCGTGTTCCGGTTGTCCCGATTATTTTATTGAGCATAGGTTGAAGCTTGTGGCAAAAATAGACAAACGTATGTAATAGTACTTAAAGTGCCTTAAGTCTGGAGTGTCTAAAGTTAAAAGTGCCTATTTTTCCGGCTCATAATAATCTCGATAATTTTAGGCGCTCTAAGTACTTTAGCGCACTTTAAGTACTTTAGCGCACTATAAAAACCTCATGCAAGACAAACTCACTGAGAAGCAATATTGGGACAATTATTGGAAAGCCATCGAATTACCCCTTGAAATAAAGCGGGAAAACAGTGCCCCCAACATAATTGCTGAATTAGGTATTTTTGAAAAAAATCTCCCAAAAGGAAATTTATCGATACTTGAAATTGGTGGAGCTCCAGGACAGTACTTGGCCTGGTTTCATAAAAATTTGGGATATGAAATTACTTGTTTTGATTATTCATCTGTTGGCTGTGAAAAAACAAAGGAGAATTTCAAACTGTTAAATATTCCCGGTGAGGTTGTTCAGGGAGATCTTTTTTCGGATGAAGTTGAATTATCTCAATTTGATATAGTATGTTCTTTTGGGTTTATTGAACATTTTACTGACTTAGAAGGAGTTGTAGCTAAGCACCTGAAATTCTTAAAACCCGGTGGTATATTGCTGCTTGGGGTTCCAAATTTCTTGGGAATCAACCATTTGTTTTTAAAACGGCTGGCCCCTGATTTACTATCTGGCCATAACCTGAAAAGTATGGATGCCAACAGCTGGAACAGTTTTGAAAATAAATTTCATTTAGAAGTTCTTTTTAAAAATTATGTAGGTGGTTTTGAACCGGCTGTATTTCTCAAACAGGAGAAAAAGTCTTTTGTAAATAACAGCTTGTTTTTTGTAGCCCGAGTACTCAATCGGGTCTTCCATAATAATTTCAAATGGCTTAGAAAATATAATTCGAAAAATACTAGTGGCTATTTGATGGGGATTTACCGGAAACCAAAACTGGATAAACCAGAAACTCCAAATAGCAAAAAGCAAAATCCAAATAAATCCAAATTATAGAAAAATCAAGCCCTAAACAAAACAAACGTTGCGTCATTGCACCGCCGCATGAACAAAAATACAAAACGAGTTTCTTCGCATAAGTGCAAACCCAAAACAATTAAATTCTATTTTTGAAGTTTCTTCATCAGTCCTATGAAACTGTCTGTCATCATCGTCAATTACAATGTGGAATACTTCCTTGAGCAGTGTCTATACTCTGTCAGGAAAGCCATGCAATACGTGGATGGTGAGGTGTTTGTGGTTGATAATAATTCTGTTGACGGTTCAAACCGGATGGTTAGGGATAAATTTCCTGAAGTCAAATTGATTGCCAACAAAGACAATAAAGGTTTCTCAAAAGCCAATAACCAGGGAATTCGGATTTCAAAGGGAGAATATATTTTGTTGCTCAATCCTGATACGGTTGTTGAGGATGATACTTTTTTGAAGATCGTTGAGTTTATGGACGAGCATCCCGATGCCGGTGCTTTGGGTGTGAAAATGGTGGATGGTTCTGGGAAATTCCTGCCTGAATCCAAGCGTGGGCTGCCAACACCTGAAGCAGCAGCCTATAAAATGTTTGGGCTTTCAAAGCTATTTCCAAAAAGCAAGCGTTTCGCACATTACCATTTGGGTTATCTGGATGAAGACAAAACCAACGAAGTAGAGATTCTGGCAGGTGCTTTTATGCTGCTGCGCAAATCAGTACTGGATGAAATAGGCCTGTTAGACGAATCTTTTTTTATGTATGGTGAAGATATTGACCTTTCGTACCGGGTGATTAAAGCCGGATATAAAAATTACTATTTCCCCGAAACACGCATTATCCACTACAAAGGCGAAAGCACAAAAAAAAGCAGTGTAAATTATGTTTTGGTATTTTACAATGCCATGGTCATCTTTGCTAAGAAACACTTCACCCAAAAAAATGCCCGCGCCTTTGCTTTTGTAATTAATATTGCCATTTATTTCAGGGCCTTTTTGGCTATTCTTTCTCAGTTATGGGAAAAGCTGATGCTCCCACTTGTTGATGCTGCTGCCATGGTGGGAGGTTTTTATCTGATTACAAAACTTTGGGGTGATAGTTTTATCTATAAGGAAGGGGGGAGTTATCCCCTAACTTTTGTCTATTATATTATTCCTTCATATATTTTACTTTGGCTGCTTTCGATTTATTTTAGTGGTGGATATGACAAGCCTGTCCGTATTAAAAAATCTGTTGGCGGGCTATTGGTAGGAACTATTCTTATTTTGGTTTTATACGCTTTGTTGCCTGAATCGATGCGGTTTTCGAGGGCTTTGATTTTACTGGGGACATTGTGGGGGCTTCTTGCTTTGCCCATGGTTAGACTGCTTTTTCATTGGTCGAAAGTTCCTTGGGTAAATCTCTCTGATATTCAAAGCAAACGCTTTCTGGTAATAGGGGAGAAGGACGAAGCCAAACGGGTTTCGCAATTGCTCGAATCGTCTTTTGTAAAACCGGATTTTATTGGCCTGGCAAGCGTTGAAGAAAAAACGGATGATGTTGGTGGTTATATAGGAAATATTGCTCAGACAAAGGATATCATTACGATTTACAATATTGATGAAGTGGTTTTTTGTTCCAAGAATATTTCCCACCAAACCATTATCGATAAAATGGCCGAATGGCAGCAAATGGATGTGGATTATAAAATAGCTCCCGAAGATAGCCTTTCCATTATTGGAAGTAATTCCATCCACACCCGTGGCGACTTATACACTGTTGATATTAATGCAGTAGACAAAACAGCCAACCGAAGAAATAAAAGGTTGATGGATGTTTTTGTAGGAATGATTTTATTAGTTCTTTTCCCAGTACTTGTTTTCTTTGAGCGTCGGCCAGGAGGCTTTTTGAAGAATATTTTCCAGGTATTGTTTGGACGCAAAACGTGGGTGGGTTTTTGTGAAACAGACCAAACTGATTTCCATTTGCCAAAAGTTAAGGATGGTGTCCTTTGCCCATTAGATGGCATGAAAATCAAACAACAGGATAATGAAACTGTTCATCAACTCAACATCTTGTATGCCCGCGACTACAATGTGTGGAAAGATTTAAATATTATTTTGTTTGCTTTTCGTGATTTGGGGAAATAAGCTGCTTTGTCCCACATTGCCAGCTCAGGCCTTATTTTTCTGCTAATTGCTTCACAACAATTACCAATCCAATTTTTCCTTACTTTTGCATCCGTTTAAATAAAATGGCATAACGTTCTAATTCATATCCAATATGTTGTACCGCAGGCATTTGAGAATAAAAGTATTGCAAGCACTTTATTCATGGTATTCCGGTGTAAACGATGACCTTCCTAAATCTGAAAACGAATTACTGACAGGTATCAATAAGCTTTTTGAGCTTTTTGTCTGGCAGTTGTCTTTTATACTTGAGCTCAAACAATTTGCAGCAATGCGAATTGAAGATAACAAGCGTAAATTTTACCCGACAGAAGATGACCTGAATCCCAGTCTCAAATTCGTTGAAAACCGTGTCTTTACATTGCTTGAGCAAAACAAAGATTTTGAAAAAAAGAAGAAACTTTTCAAAGTAAAATGGACTGATCAACAGGAAACTGTCCGTAAGTTTTATTCGAAACTACAATCAGCAGATTTCTTTAAGAAGTATTTGGCTAAGCCAACATCATCACTTGAAGAAGACAGAAAGCTGATGGTGAAGATTGTAGATATCCTTTTGGCCGATTTTGATTTGCTCAAATCATTCTACGAAGAAAAAAGTGTTTTTTTTACCGATGGTTACGACTTGGTCAATATTCTGCTCATTAAATTTTTCGATACAATTTCAGAAAAATTTGGGCCACTGACAGATTTGCCTCCCATATTTACTACTGAAAATGAGAAAGTAAATGATGATCATGATTTTGTTGAAGGATTGTTCCGTAAGGTAATTCGGCATGAGGAAGAATCGACAGAAATTATTAAAGCAAAAACTAAAAACTGGGAGTTCGAGCGTATTCCCTTAATGGATGTAATTCTCCTTCGGATGGCCATTGTTGAATTGCAGGAAATGAAGAGCATTCCTGTAAAAGTAACCTTAAACGAATATATTGAAATGGCCAAGTTTTTTAGTACGCCCAAAAGCAAAATCTTCGTTAATGGAATTCTCGATAATCTTATCCGGGAGTTTAAAGAATCGGGTAAAATCAACAAAAGTGGTCGCGGACTGAAGGAGTAGGTACGGGAATATGGAAATAAGGGAATAAAGGGTAATAAGGGAATAAGGAAATAAGGAAATAAGGGAATAAGGAAATAGGGGAATAAGGAAATAAGGGAATAAGGAAATAAGGGAATAAGGGAATAAGGGAATAAGGGAATAAGGAAATAAGGGAATAAGGAAATACTAAAACAATGTAGTAAATCATGTTGAAGCAAAATAGATTGAGGAAAAATATCTTCTTAACTTATACCCCCTATTCCCCATATGGCCCTTAAGCCTGTATTCTTTAACTTCTTGGAAGTAATTCCTAAAATTGAGATTAATGAATAATTGACAAATTTTTAAATAAAACATATCACCATGGCATTCGACATCAAAATGATCAAAGGGCTTTATGCAAAAATGCCCGAACGTATTGAAGCAGCAAAAAAAGTATTGGGAAAACCACTTACGCTTACCGAAAAAATATTGTATTCCCATTTAGATCAGGGAATGCCGACAGAAGCTTTTGAACGTGGAAATACTTATGTGGATTTTCGTCCCGACCGTGTGGCCATGCAGGACGCAACAGCGCAGATGGCTTTGTTGCAGTTTATGCAAGCCGGTAAAACTAAAGTAGCCGTTCCTTCCACCGTTCATGCCGATCACCTTATACAGGCCAAAGAAGGTGCTTCGAAAGATCTCCCAACAGCTAACATTACCAATAAAGAAGTCTATGATTTTCTGGCTTCGGTATCCAATAAATATGGTATTGGTTTCTGGAAACCCGGTGCCGGGATTATTCACCAGGTGGTACTCGAAAACTACGCTTTCCCCGGAGGAATGATGATCGGGACAGATTCTCATACCGTGAATGCCGGCGGACTCGGAATGGTTGCCGTTGGTGTTGGTGGTGCCGATGCGGTTGATGTAATGGCCGATATGCCCTGGGAATTGAAAATGCCCAAACTGATTGGGATAAAACTGACAGGTAAACTGAACGGCTGGACAGCAGCGAAAGATGTTATTTTGAAAGTTGCCGGAATACTCACCGTAAAAGGCGGAACCGGTGCCATTGTTGAATATTTTGGCGAAGGTGCAAAAAACCTCTCTGCAACCGGAAAAGGATCCATTTGTAATATGGGAGCCGAAATTGGTGCCACTACTTCTACATTTGGATATGACGAAAGCATGGAGCGTTACCTTAAAGCTACCGGACGTGCCGATGTTGCAGAAGCGGCAAATGCAGTCAGTCAGCACCTGACTGGTGACGATGAAGTTTATGCCAATCCTGAAAAATATTTTGACCAGCTTATTGAAATTGATTTAAGCACATTAACACCCCATATAAATGGCCCCTTCTCACCTGATTTTGCTCACGAAGTGAAAGATATGACAGAAGCTGCCAGGGAAAACGACTGGCCTTTGGATGTGGAATGGGCGCTCATCGGTAGCTGTACCAATTCTTCTTACGAAGACCTTTCGCGTGCAGCAAGTATTGTTAAAGATGCCAAAGAAAAAGGAATTACTGCAAAAGCAAAATTAGGAATTAATCCCGGATCGGAACAAGTACGTTATACTGCTGAACGCGATGGGCTGATTGACATTTTTGAAAGTATCGATGCCAAAATTTTCACCAATGCCTGTGGACCTTGTATCGGTCAGTGGGCAAGGCCGGGTGCTGAAAAAGAAGAGAAAAATTCAATTGTCCACTCCTTTAACCGGAACTTTAAAAAGCGGGCAGATGGCAACCCCAATACCAATGCTTTCGTGGCTTCGCCCGAAATGGTCGCTGCCATTGCTATTTCAGGAAGATTAGATTTTAACCCTGTTACCGATACACTGACCAATGACAAAGGGGAAGAAGTAAAACTAAATGAGCCAACTGGTTTTGAATTACCAACAGCAGGGTTTGATGTGAAAGATGCCGGCTACCAGGCACCTTTGGGAGATGGAAGCGATGTGCAGGTTGTGGTTGATCCCAACTCAAAACGCCTTCAACTTTTAACACCATTTTCCGCCTGGAATGGAGAGAACATTCAAGGAATGAAACTCCTCATCAAAGCAAAAGGAAAATGTACTACCGACCATATTTCAATGGCCGGCCCCTGGTTGCGCTTTCGCGGACATTTGGAAAATATTTCGCAAAATATGCTCATTGGCGGTTTGAATTATTTCAACGAAGAAACCAACTCAGTTAAGAATCAATTGAGCGGTGAATACGTTCCGGTTCCTGAAGCTGCTGAAGCTTATCGCGAGGCGGGAATGGGTTCTATTATTGTAGGTGACGAAAATTATGGAGAAGGTTCTTCACGCGAACATGCTGCCATGGAGCCACGTTTCCTCGGTGTTAAAGCTGTCATCGTAAGGTCTTACGCACGCATCCACGAAACCAATCTGAAAAAGCAGGGCGTGCTTGCACTCACTTTTGCCGACAAAGCCGATTACGATAAAATCAAGGAAGATGATAATATTGATATCACAGGCCTTACCCATTTTGCGCCCGGAAAACAAATGACACTCCTACTTCATCACAAGGATGGCAGTGTGGATGAAATCAAAGCCAATCATACTTACAATAAAAATCAGATTGAATGGTTTAAAGCAGGAAGTGCTTTGAATTTGATTAAAATGCAGAATGCTTAGATACGTTAAGAAGTAAGTCGGCAATAAGAAAATAATTACTGTCGGCTTCGTTTTTTGTTTTATCTGTTAAGGTTTCACTCCGTAATTTTTTTTCCTTCAATTGTCGAAGGCATTGATTTTTTTGTATTTTCGCTTCTTTACGGACAGACAGACTGCTTAAGCAATTGAGCAGCCTAATTATAGATTTTAGAAGAATATTATTATGGGAAGACCACCAACACGACCTAAGAAACTCAGGGATGGATGGTACATCGAAGTGCGCAATAAGGGTGCAAAAACCGGAATAAAAATTGTTAGGGAAACTGAAGCCGATATGCGCAAAGCGGCCAAAGAATACGGCAAAACCAAAGAGGTAATCATTTTGGGGGAATCCAAAAAAGGCAAATGGGTTAACCCCCGATAGGCTGTTCAGAAAAATTACAAGAAATCCATTTTTTATCCAGGTATTATTTCCAATCCAACTTTGTTGAGTGCGTAATTTGTGAACATCATGAAACAATTTCTTTATCGAAGTTTCATAGCTCACATCTGTAAGGAAAATAAAACAGTAGAATACTAAAAAAACGACAAGCACGTTATTTGGAAAACATAAGCAATTCGGTGTGAAAAAAAAGTCTCTCTTTCTGTTCAGTATAATTTCCCTTTTATCTTTTAACTTACAGGCCCAGATTGGTGGACGCTATGCGTATTCCTTTCTCGAACAGCCTGTATCTGCCCGAATTGCTGCACTTGGCGGTAATGCGGCAGCCATAAATGATAACGATATTAATATTGGTTTTGTAAATCCATCGCTCATAAATCCGGGTATGGACAATATGCTTGGTTTTAACTATGTGAATTATTTTGCCGGTTTTAATTATGGTAGTCTGCAATATGCCAATACCTTTAAAAAGGCCGGTAGTTTCATGGCTACACTGCAGTTCATGGATTATGGGACATTTGATTATGCTGATGAAGGGGGAAACATTAATGGAACATTTGGCGCTTCCGACTTTGCTTTAAATATTGGTTGGGGAAGACAATTGGATTCCTCGTTTTCAATTGGTGCTACAGCTAAAATAATTTATTCTTTTTACGAATCTTATACATCTTTTGGGATGGCAGTGGATGTGGCAGGAAGTTACCACAGTAAAAATGGTTGGGACATGTCGTTGATTGCCCGCAATATTGGCATGCAGATGAAAACCTACACACCCGGAGTGAGAGATCCGTTGCCCTTTAATTTTCAATATGTTATTACAAAAAGACTGGATCACGTTCCTTTTCGTTTTCAATTGATTTATGATCATATCGAGAAATGGGATCTGACTTATGAAGATCCGGCAAACCCATCGGGTGGTATTGATCCTATCACTGGAGAAGCCCAATACAAAACGGGTTTTGCAAAGTTTGGTGATCAGTTTATGCGCCACATAATTATAGGAACTGAACTGTATATTGGGAAGAATTTCATTCTTAGGGGAGCTTATAATTATCGCCGCCGCCAAGAGATGAAAATAGATGACAAGACAGGGATGGTTGGCTTCAGCTGGGGATTTGGAATCCGGATTTATAAATTCAAAATCAACTACTCCCGATCAACTTATCATTTGGTAGGATCACCGAATTACATCTCTCTTATTTTTGATATGGATTCATTTATTAAAAAGTAGAGGGCTGTTTATCAGGATTTACTTGCTATTTTACACGCGCAATTTCAATTTAATGTTCATTTGAAATCCACCTTCTTTGGTGGTGGTTATGTTCTTTTTGTTATATATATTATTTCTTATCTGGAAGGATGGAAGGCTGGAAGAAGTCACTAAATCATCCTTCCAGTCGTATTTCGATGAAGCGCCCTATGGGTGCAATTCAAGTCCACCTTCTTTGAGGGTGGATTCTTTAATTTCAGAAATTTTCTGATTTTTCAGATCATTATTTTTATTTAGAACTTTCTAAATTTAAGAGAACGTAATTAGAGATTAAATAATTTTTAATTTAGCGTATTAATTAGATAATTAATGATTGAAACCTCATGAAAAAAATTACATTTCTCCTTATTGGATTGCTATTTTCTAGTTATTGTTTTTCTCAAGATTATTTGGCTCGGGCCCGAAAAGATAAAGAATGGGGCTATATTGATACTTACGGTAAATGGGTTGTTAATCCACAGTTTGAACATGCCAAAGATTTTAATGAAGGCTTGGCAGCCGTTCGTAAAGCAGGAGAATGGGGTTTTGTAGACAAAAAGGGAAGCTTTGTAGTAAATCCACAGTTTCAGGATGCAGGAGATTTTCAAATGGGTCTGGCAGCTGTGAAAAAAGGCAAGGAGTGGGGGTATATTGACAAAACAGGAAAATGGGTAGTCAACCCGCAGTTTGAAGATGTTCACGAGTTTAATAATGGATTGGCACGTGTTAGAAAAGGTGGTGAGTGGGGATTTATTGATCAAAATGGTAGTTTCGTGATTAACCCTCAGTTTCAAAAAGTGAGTATTTTCAGTGAAGGTTTAGCAGCTGTATTGAAAGCTAAAGAGTGGGGATATATTGATGATAAGGGGGGATGGGTAATAAACCCCCAGTTTGAAAAAACCGGAGATTTTATCAATGGTTTGGCAAAAGTGCGAAAAGGTGGTGAGTGGGGCTTTATTGATCTCAATGGCACCTACGTTATTAATCCTCAGTTTGCAGATACACATTATTTTACAGAAGACCTCGTTGCTGTAAAAAAAGGTAAAGAATGGGGATTCATTGATAAGAAAGGGAGCTTCGTTATTAACCCGCAGTTTTATGATGTGAAGTCGTTTGAAAATGGACTGGCAGCAGTGAAAAAAGGCAAGGAATGGGGTTTTGTAGATAAAAATGGAAGTTTTGTCATCAACCCTCAGTTTTATAATGTTAGAAGTTTTAGCAACGGACTTGCCGCAGTAAGAAAAGGTAAGGAATGGGGTTTTGTCGATGAAAATGGAAAATGGGTAATTAACCCGCAATTTGAGAATGTTCGCGATTTTAATAAGGGGCGGACAATGGTGCGTAAAGGTGGAGAATGGGGTTGGATTGACAAAAGCGGAACATATATTATCAACCCGCAGTTTCCTAATGCTTTTCAGTTTGTGAAAGTCGATTAAAGCATGTACCTTCAGAAACTTACCTTAAGCAATTTTAAGAATTACAGCGAAGCAAAGCTATCTTTTAGCGATAAGATCAATTGTTTTGTGGGTGACAATGGCAGTGGGAAAACGAATATTCTTGATGCCATTTATTATTTGTCGTTCTGCAAAAGCTATTTTAATTCCATTGATACGCAAAATATATTGCATGAAGCAGATTTCTTTGCTGTACATGGAGTTTACCACAACCAGAAAAATACGGACGACAAGATAAGTTGTATACAAAAGCGGGGCAAGAAAAAGAAATTTAGCTGCAATAAAGAAGATTACAAACGCCTGGCCGACCACATTGGTAAAATCCCACTGGTGATGATTTCACCTTACGACCGCGATTTAATCAATGATGGTAGCGATGCACGCAGGAAATACATTGATGGCGTTATTTCTCAATTTGATAAAGTTTACCTGAATAATTTAATTGATTACAACAAGGTGCTCTTGCAACGCAATACTTTGCTGAAAAGCTTTTATGAGCGGGGCTATTTTGACCAGACTTCTTTGGAGGTTTGGAATGAAAAATTAGTATTGTTGGGTGACCAATTGTTTAAGACCAGGATTGCTTTTCTTACTGAATTTAACCCACTTTTTAATGAGTATTACCAATATCTCTCTGGGGGAAATGAGCTTGTAGAAATTGTCTACGAATCACAAATGAATTTGATGCCATTTGCCGATTTATTGAATCAGGCATTGGAAAAGGACAGGATACTCAAATATACTACAGTAGGCATTCATAAAGATGATTTGCTATTTAGAATGGACGGTTATCCTGTTAAGAAATTTGGTTCGCAAGGCCAGCAAAAATCTTTTGTAATAGCCATTAAACTGGCACAATTTGAGTACACACGACGGATCAGGAGTTTTAAACCCATCTTATTATTAGATGATATTTTTGACAAATTGGACGACAAAAGGGTTCAGCAAATTGTAAAGTTGGTGAGCGAAAATAATTTCGGACAGGTTTTTATTACCGACACCCAAAAAAAACGAATTGCAGATATTTTTGCGCGGATAGAAATAGACCACAAAGTATTTGAAGTGGAATCAGGAGCAGTAAAATCGGGGGGCATTCCTTTGTCCTGATTGTCTTATTTCCCCTTAGCCACAATAATTTACAAAACAGCCTGCAAGTAATAATATTCAATGAGTAAGAAGAAAAAGATAGTTGAGCGATTAGCAAAATCATTCGGGATGGTAAGGGATAAAGACTATTATTTCGAGTTGATTGAAAAATATTTCAGAAATAAAGACAATACCGATTCATTTCAGGTTTTATCTGACAAAACATGTAATGATCTTGATTTTGAGGAATTATTTATGTTCCTGGATAGGACAAATTCTAAAGTCGGACAACAATATTTATATCATAAATTACGAAATATCCCCACAGATTCTGCCGGACTGGAATTAAGAGAAAAAATAATCAAAAAATTAACAGAGGAGACAGAATTTAGGATTAATATTCAAAGACAGCTTGAGCAGTTAAATAAGGATGATGCTTACTACATTGCATCCCTTTTCCAGGAGGAGCTTAAAAAACCTCCAAAATGGTTTTTTGTGATTCGGATATTAGCTTTTACGAGTTTGCTTTCGATAGTATTATTGCCATTTAATCCTCAGATGATATTTGTGTTGATAGGTATATTTATAATAAATCTTGGGATACATTACTGGAATAAAAGAAACTTATATGAGTATGTAGGGTCGATTCCGAATTTACTTCGCCTAAATGGACTTGCTTTAAAATTATACAAAGAATCAATCTTTTATGAATTAAACCCAAAACTAAAAGAATCTATTAATATCATCAATCAGGTAAGAAACAGAATGTCTTTTTTTCAGCTTGAAACTAAGTTTCAAAGTAATTTTGAAGTTGCATTCTGGCTCTTGTTGGAGCTATTCAAAACGCTGTTTTTATTGGAACCATTATTACTATTTGGCGTTTTAAAAAGACTTGATACAAAACGAGAGCAGATTGAGGATGTATTCTGTTTCGTTGGAGAGATTGATTCACTTCTTTCAATTGCCTCATTAAGATATGGCTTAGGTAAATTTTGTTTGCCAACTATTAGTGAGACGAATATATCCGTTACGGGAA
>QMPA01000065.1 GCA_003650365.1 Bacteroidota bacterium
AACCTGCATGCCGGTACCAGCAAAGGAAAGCGCGATTGGCCGGAAATAAAAAATTTGCTTGAAGAAGCAGGATTTCAAATGCAAATTGTTTTTACCGAACATGCCGGACATGCCATTCAAATCGTACAAAATTCAATCGAGAAAGAAGGATTTACCAACATAATTGTTGTTGGCGGCGATGGCACTTTTAACGAAGTGGTGAATGGATTTTTCAAACAGAAAAAACAAAAAACCAGCGATATTACACTAGGGATGATTACAGTTGGAACAGGCAACGATTGGGGAAGAATGTATGACCTGCCTGCCGAATACAGCGAACAGGTTAAAATCATCCAAAAAGGAAAAACCTTTGTTCAGGATGTGGGCGTTGTAAAATACCAAAGCCACCAAAACCGTGACAACCGTTATTTTGTAAATGTTGCCGGAATGGGATACGATGCACTGGTCGCCCACAAAACCAACCAAATGAAACAAAGCGGAAAGGGCGGGGCATTGGTCTACCTGATCAATCTGCTACAAGCCTTGTTTCAGTACAAAGCTACCCATCTTGAAATTGACGCTGATGGAAAGCAAATATTTTCCGGAAAGGTTTTCAGTATGAGCATTGGCATCTGCAAATTCAATGGTGCAGGGATGATGCAACTGCCAACAGCCATTCCCGACGATGGTTTGTTTGATGTTACCGTCATTAAAAAAACCAGTAAACTGACGGTTATTCGTAATATCAAAAATTTATACGATGGTTCATTTATTAAAATGAAAGAAGTAGAAACTTTCAGGGGAAGAAATTTCACAATCAAATCAATACCCGAACATCACCTCTACCTTGAAACCGATGGAGAATCTTTGGGTTCTTCCCCACTGACTTTTGAAGTAATTCCAAAAGCTATTAAGTTGATTGTTAAGTAGGTTCATGCTTTTTAGCTCTTCCAGATTTGCAATCTGGAAGCTTGGGATTTTGGATTTATAATCCCGTTACCCATTGTTGGTGTCCCACCTGTATCCGTTGTTGGTGTCCCACCAACAACAAAACAATTCCTCAAATCATGCCGTTGGTGAAGACACCAACGGAGGAGATAGCATAAAAAATTTATTCATCAAATTTTGGATTTATAAAACAAAGAATATTTACTTTTGTGAAATAATTAACAATAAAACAAAAAAGATGAATCTCACTCATATTGAACACATTGGAATTGCAGTAAAAAATCTTGACGAAGCCATTCCTTACTACGAAAATGTACTGGGCCTGAAATGTTATGCCATTGAAGAAGTAAAAGACCAAAAAGTTAAAACAGCTTTCTTCAAAATCGGACAAACAAAGATTGAATTACTGGAGAGCACAGACCCCGAAGGCCCTATCGGAAAGTTCATTGAAAAACGTGGTCCCGGCTTACACCATCTGGCATTTGCAGCCGATGACCTTGAAGGTGCACTACTGGAAGCCGAAGAAAAAGGTGTTCGCCTTATCGACCAAAAACCCCGAAAAGGAGCCGAAGGATTGAACATCGGATTTCTTCATCCTAAATCTACCTTTGGTGCATTGACCGAGTTTTGTGAGAAACCAACTAAATAGTGTCTATCCAGAAGGCTCAAAGATTTGAATAAAAATCTAAATCACAAATAACAAATTCTAAATAGTCCTTTAACATAAATACCATGACAATAGAAGATAACATTCAACACCTGTTAGACAAACGTGAAGAAGCCAAAATGGGTGGTGGTGAAAAGCGCATTGAATCGCAGCACAAAAAAGGAAAATTTACTGCCCGCGAGCGGATTGATATGTTACTCGATGAAGGCAGTTTCGAAGAATTCGACATGTTTGTTACCCACCATTCCACCGACTTTGGTTTGGAAAAACAAAAGTTTTTTACTGATGGTGTAATTACCGGACACGGCACAATCGATGGCCGGGTAGTCTATGTATTTTCTCAGGATTTTACAATTATTGGTGGCTCGCTATCAGAAACTTATGCCAGGAAGATTTGTAAAGTCATGGATCAGGCCTTGAAAGTCGGGGCACCAATTATTGGCATCAACGACAGCGGTGGGGCACGTATTCAGGAAGGTGTTAAAAGTCTGGCCGGTTATGCCGAAATATTCCAGCGAAATATTATGGCTTCCGGTGTTATTCCACAAATTTCGGCGGTGTTTGGCCCTTGTGCCGGAGGAGCAGTTTACTCACCCGCACTCACCGATTTTATCTTCATGAGCAAGGAAAACAGCTATATGTTTGTGACCGGCCCAAAAGTTACCAAAACGGTAACAGGAGAAGATATTACTACCGACGATTTGGGCGGCCCCGATGTACACGGCAAAAAATCTGGAGTTGCTCATTTCATTGCTGAGGATGAAGAAGAAGGTATTTTACTGATTAGAAAATTATTGACATTTCTTCCACAAAACAACCTGGAAGAACCACCAATAACTGAATGCAACGACCCCATTGACCGCAAGGAAGATTTGTTGAATGACATTATTCCTTCCAACCCAAACCAGCCCTATAATATTTCCGATGTCATTTATTCCATTGTTGACAACAGCGAATTTCTCCAGGTGCAGCGGCATTATGCCAAAAATATTATCACAGGTTTTGCAAAATTTAATGGAATGCCAGTGGGAATTGTCGCCAACCAACCCGATTTTCTGGCCGGTGTACTCGATATTAATGCATCAAGAAAAGCAGCCCGATTTGTCCGCTTTTGCGATGCCTTTAACCTGCCCGTTGTAACACTTGTTGACGTTCCGGGATTTCTGCCAGGCAGTGCACAGGAATACGCCGGTATTATTATTCATGGTGCTAAATTGCTTTTTGCCTACGGGGAAGCAACCGTTCCAAAAGTAACCATCACCCTGCGTAAATCTTATGGTGGTGCACATGATGTGATGGGTTCAAAACAGTTGCGGGGAGACATCAATTATGCCTGGCCTTCTGCCGAGATTGCCGTGATGGGTCCGGCCGGTGCTATTGAAGTTTTAAACGGTAAGGAAATCCATGCCATTGAAAACGATGTTGAGCGTAAAAAATTCATCACCCAAAAAGAAAATGAATACCGTGATAAATTTGCCAACCCTTACGAAGCTGCAAGTTACGGTTACATTGACGATGTGATCGAGCCCCGAAATACCCGCTTCCGCATCATTCGGGCACTGCAGGCTTTGGCCACTAAAAAAGACACGAATCCGCCCAAGAAGCACTCAAATATTCCACTTTAAATCAACGGCCATGCTAATGAGCATTCAATTACCCGAACATATTTCTGAAGGCATTGTCATTGCCATAACCGGCTACATCATTGTATTTCTCGCGCTTTTGTTGCTCTACTATATTTTCCGATTGCTATCGAAAGTGCTGACAATGAATGTAAGAAGAAAGCTGGCCAGATCGGGTAAATTACACGCCATCCCCGAAGGGCAAGACGTACATATTAGTGGGGAAACAGCGGCGGCTATTGCCATGGCCATTTATTTAAATTACGAATTGCACGACAAAGAAAGTGATGTATTAACCATCAAAAAAATATCGAAAGCCTATTCGCCATGGAACTCAAAAATCTATGGAATGCGGTATTTCAGACGTTAAAAATAGAGTAATGAAAAAATTCAAATTCACCATTCGGGGAAATGACTACGAAGTTGAAATCAAGAAATTTGAGGACGGATTGGCCAAACTCGAAGTAAACGGAACGGCATACAATGTTGAATTACAAGAAGAGGAACAGACTTCCAAAACACCTGTTCTTGTGCGTTCCGTAATTCAAAGACCGGAAAATGCTCACAAAATCAAAAAAACCAATCCGGGCTTGTTTAAAGTCATTGCCCCCTTGCCGGGAAATATTTTACAAGTCTTTGTCAAGGAAGGAGATGAAGTAAAAAAAGATGACCCTTTATTGCTTTACGAAGCCATGAAAATGGAGAATAAGTTACTGGCTGAAAAAGATGGTATTGTGAAAACCATCAAAGTAGCTGCCGGTGATGCTGTGTTGCAGAACGATCTGTTAATCGAATTAGAATTGAGTTAATTTGTGCTTGCCCATAATGTCCGATTTCTTCGTTATGCTCGTTATTAAAACAGTCATCCGTACGGACTCCTTGATTTTAATAACATCGCAAGCCTCGAACTCGAACATTCTAACCTAAGCACCAACTTTAAAGACGAAAACTAATTAAGGAGTATGAAAAATCAAAAAAGAGCCTTCACTATTTTTGGCATTATCCTTTTCCTGGGATTGTTGAACATGATGCTGTTTCAATTTCAAGCGTTTTCGGGCAGTATTGGTGATCTGGGACAAGCCATTGGTAATACGGCTGAAATAGAATCGAACGGCGTTTTTCAGGGACTTCAAAAATTCTGGAGTTATACTGGTTTCCGAAATGCATCAATAGGAAATTTCATCATGATAATGGTTGGTCTGGTTTTTATCTTTCTGGCCATCCGTTTCGAATACGAACCACTGCTTCTTATCCCCATTGGCACGGGGATTATTATTGGTAACGTGCCCTTCTTTCAGGACGGAGGCATCAACCTTCAATTGGGAATTTACCAGGAAGGAAGTGTACTCAATTACCTGTATTACGGTGTGATAAAAGGAATTTATCCGCCACTCATCTTTTTAGGGATCGGAGCGATGACAGACTTTTCATCATTGATTTCCAATCCGCGCCTCATGCTTTTGGGCGCAGCCGCACAAGTTGGTATTTTCCTCACATTTATTGGTGCTTTATATCTTGGATTTAATATGCCCGAAGCCGGAGCCATTGGTATTATTGGTGGGGCCGATGGACCAACTGCTATTTTTCTTTCTTCGAAATTGGCAAATGGGGGCATTATTAATGGCATACAAACCAAAAACCTGATTGGTCCCATTGCCATTGCAGCCTATTCGTATATGGCATTGGTTCCGGTTATTCAGCCACCCATCATGCGTTTGCTTACCAATTCAAAGGAGCGTATAATCAGGATGAAACCTCCCCGTTCGGTCAGTAAATTGGAGAAAATAGCTTTCCCTATTGTTGCTTTAATCCTCACTACTTTTATTTCGCCGGGTGCAATGCCTTTGCTGGGAATGTTGTTTTTTGGCAATTTATTGAAAGAAAGCGGGGTTACTAAACGCTTAGCCGACACAGCCCGCACTTCCCTTATTGATATTGTGACCATCCTTCTCGGATTGACAGTTGGCGCATCAACACAAGCCGACGTTTTTCTGACCAGCGAATCTATTCTGATATTTGTTTTGGGTGCTTTGTCGTTTATTGTTGCAACAGCAGGCGGAGTTACTTTTGCCAAAGTGATGAACCTATTTTTATCGGCTGACAACAAGATCAATCCACTTGTTGGCGCTGCCGGAGTTTCGGCAGTTCCTGATAGTGCCCGTGTTGTGCAAACAGAAGGTTTACGTTACGATCCATCCAACCATTTATTAATGCACGCCATGGCACCCAATGTTTCGGGAGTTATCGGATCGGCAGTAGCAGCCGGTATTATGATGAGCTTTTTAATGTAATACCCATACCGCTGTTGGTGTCCTCACCAACAGTTTAAAATACTTATTGTTGGTGAGGACACCAACAATGGATTGGAAATTAATTTTTAAGTGGTAATGCTTGTACCATCGGAATCCCTTTGGAAGATTTTCCTACTTTTGAAATTCAAATCATTTGAAAAGAAAGTTATGCTAATTATTGGAATTGCCGGGGGAAGTGGATCGGGAAAAACAACTGTTGTTAATAAAATAGTAGATGCACTACCAAAAAATGCGGTGGCTGTTATTCCTCAGGATGCGTATTATTACGACAACGGTCATCTAACCCAAGAAGAAAAGTTGCAAATCAATTTTGACCACCCCAACTCCATCGAGTGGAATTTGCTCAATAATCATCTTGATAAATTGAAAAAAGGCGAAACCATTTCGATGCCAATTTACAACTATGTTACCTGCGCAAGAGCAGAAGAAACAATTTCTGTTGAGCCAAAAAAAGTAATTATTGTTGAAGGCATCCTGATCCTAAACAATCCCGAACTCAGAAAAAGGTTGAATATTAAACTATTTGTCTCTACAGAAAATGACGACCGGCTGATTCGGATTATTAGACGTGATATTATCGAACGCGGCCGCTCCTATAAAGACGTGCTTGAACATTACGAAACCTATGTAAAACCGATGCACCAACAATTTATTGAACCTTCGAAAAGACATGCAAACGTAATTATTCCCGAAGGAGGCAAAAACCAGGTGGCCATTGATATGGTGGTATCAAGGATAAAAATGAATCTGAATATTTAGCAAGAAGCACCAAATTACAATAAAACAAATACCAAATAATTTCCAATTTGCAAATACCAAAATAAAAAAACAGTTTCGAAAATTGAGTTTTTGAGTTTTAAGATTTATTTGAAATTTGGGTTTTGAAATTTGGGTTTTTGACTTTTAAACAAATATACTATGCAAAACCCCAACAATATCCCCTCCCCCTGCATCCATGTTTGCGTTCGTGATTTAGATGATATCTGCATGGGTTGCTACCGCAGCATTGATGAAATACGAGGCTGGTATAAATTCTCTGACGAAGAAAAACTTCAGGCAATTAAAAATGCAGAAGGCCGAAAAGCCAATAAAGACAAAGCAAGTAAATACGATCACTATGCCTGATTTGTATTGCTATTAATTGCTAGAGTACAAGGTTTTCACATCAGAAAACAATTTGAGACAAATATAGATTTTAGCTCATTATTTTTTTCTACTTTTGAAAACACATTTTGTTTCCTCTTAAAAATGGATGAATTATGAATTTCGAGAGTCCATTCCGTAATATTAAAAAAAGAGATCCACTTTTTTTATGAAATGTCATACCTGTCAGGAAATGACATTTATCAAGTCCCCTTTTATTATATCCTATTAAAACCAAAAAAATGAAATTACCTTTTGCCGAATCTTACAAAACAAAAATGGTGGAATCTATACGAAGATCCACACGTGAAGAAAGAGAAAAATGGATCCAAGAAGCCAACTACAACCTGTTTAATTTAAAGAGTAATCAAGTATTTATCGATCTGCTTACCGACTCGGGAACAGGTGCAATGAGCGACAAACAATGGTCAGAAATGATGCTGGGCGACGAAAGTTATGCCGGGGCATCCTCTTATTCCAAAATGAAAAATGCAATCAGTGAAATCACTGGCTTCCCCTATTTTCTTCCTACCCACCAGGGAAGGGCAGCCGAAAATGTATTGTTTTCAACCATAATAAAGGCTGGTGATATTGTCCCGGGGAATTCACATTTTGATACCACCAAAGGGCATATTGAGTTCCGCAAAGCCAGTGCTGTAGATTGTACCATTGACGAAGCTTTTGACACCACACTCGACCATCCTTTTAAGGGTGACATCAATCTGGAAAAATTGGAAGGTGTATTAAAAAGCAATCCCAAAGAAAAAATACCGCTCATCATCGTAACAGTTACTTGTAATTCTTCCGGTGGACAGCCGGTTTCCATGAAAAACATGAAAGCCGTTTCGCAACTGGCCAAGAAATATGATATTCCCGTATTTTTTGATTCTGCACGTTTTGCCGAAAATGCCTATTTCATTAAAATTCGGGAAGATGGATACCGTGACAAATCAATCCGTGAAATTGTACTAGAGATGTTTTCCTATGCCGATGGAATGACCATGAGCAGTAAAAAGGACGCCATCGTTAACATGGGTGGATTTATTGGTTTTCGCGACAAAGGCTTGTTTGAAAAAGCCACCATGTACAACATCCTGTTTGAAGGCTACATTTCTTATGGAGGTATGTCTGGACGAGATATGAACGCATTGGCCCAGGGTCTTTATGAAGGTACAGAATTTAACTACCTCGAAACCCGAATTGGCCAGGTGGCTTATCTCGGTCAAAAACTGAAAGATTTTGGGATTCCTGTTCAGTATCCTTTCGGCGGTCATGCCATTTTTGTAGATGCCAAACGATTTCTGCCACAGCTCCCAAAGGAACAATTGGTTGCCCAAACACTAGCTGTTGAATTATATCTTGAAGGAGGTGTACGTGGTGTTGAAATCGGAACTTTGCTTGCTGACCGCGATCCTGAAACTGGCGAAAACAGGTATCCCGAACTGGAATTAATGCGGCTTGCCATTCCCCGCAGGGTGTATTCTGACAACCATATGGATTTTATTGCTGCTGCGCTTTTTAACGTATTCGAACGCAAGGAACAAATTACCAAAGGGTTAAAAATTGTTGAAGAAGCTCCCATTTTAAGACATTTTACGGTAAAGTTGGAAAAGGTTTAAATGAGAAAGACCTGAGACAGAAGACTGTAAGACCTTCCAGCGTTTGAAAAACCTGGAAGCGTCTGGATTTACCCCCTCTTCCTCTGGCATCTCCCCCCGAGGGGGAGAAATGGGTCTCCCAAAATAATTAACGCAACCACTATTCTCCCCTTGGAGGAGATGCCCGCAGGGCAGAGGGGTCATAAACTAACATGGACAAATCAAAAAAAAATAGCCGCTACCAACGCCTGTACAAGCAAATAAAGGACTTGATTGAAAAAAGCAGCAACAACCCAACTTCTAACATGGTTACGATGCTGGCAGTACTTCACCATAAAATGGATTACTTTTTTTGGACAGGGTTTTATTTACTACAGGATGGTAAATTGCAGGTTGGCCCTTATCAGGGTTCGCTGGCATGCATTAATCTGGCAAAAAATTCAGGTGTTTGCTGGTCTGCAATTAATGCTGAGAAGACCGTAATTATTGATAATGTGGAAGCATTTCCCGGACACATTGCCTGCGATTCACGTTCAAAATCAGAAATCGTTGTTCCCCTTAAAAACCAAAATAACGAACTCATTGGCGTATTGGATGTGGACAGCAGCGAACTCAATTCCTTCGATGAAATTGATGCGTTGTGGTTAGAAAAAATTATGGCTTTGGTTTTTGAAATTTAAATTTCCCTCACAGGTGTTAAAGGATGAAAAAGATAAACCCTGTTGTTTTGTAGGTTTAGGCATTTATAACGGGTCCGTTGTTTTTCTCCTTTCTTGAATTGCATTCCGTTCTCTGTACGGAAAACTGTATTTTCCGTTAAGTCTTCAACACGGGTTTCGTTCTGGTTTTCATCATATTGAAGAAGCAGACGACTCAACTCCAGTTCGGCAGTACTTGAAGCTTTGGCATTGACAATACTTTTTGAAAGTACTTGTTTAACATCACTTGGGAAAATATCATCTTTCAGCATCACCAGCATCAATCTCCGGTAGGCTTTTTTCCATTCTGCACCATGGGGCTGAACTGTGGTTTTGTAGTCCTCAAAAACCTGCAAATGCGCCAATTCATGTACAAATGTGATTAGAAAAGAATAGGGATTCAGATTATGGTTGACTGAAATGCGATGGTTGGGGTGTTGAATGGGCGGACGATAATCCCCAAGTTTTGTTTTTCGGTTGCGCGTAATTTTTAAATGAACTTTATTGCGGACTATCCACTTTGAAACCTGGTCAACGGCAGCTTCCGGAAGGTATTGTTTGAGTATGGATTTGTCTTCTTTTTTCATCAGGGTCAAAGATAGGATTTTGTACAAATAATCATCAGAATGTGACCATTTTTGAAGACAAAATATTTTGCTACATTGCCAATATTATTTGAAATTGAGAAATGAAAAAGAAAACCCTTTTCTGGATTAGCTTGGTTTTTACATTATTGATCTTTACGGCTATTAACGCTTTCGATAAACACCTGAAAAATGACCTTGTCCCAAATGGGATTGTTTCATTTCAATTTGCCAAAAGTCTTAATAGTTCACTCAAAATGATAAATTCATGGGATGCCGAAGCCAAAGTTTATGCCGCACTCAGCCTTGGAATTGATTATCTTTATTTGCTTACTTATGGTAGTTTTTTGGCTTTGTCTGTTTTGTTGTTGGCAACCAAATTACCTCATGGTTTTCTGAAAAAATCGGCTGGGAAAGTAGCGTCCATAATAATACTGGCTGCACTGTTGGATGGTGTCGAGAATTATGGATCAATTCGTTTGCTTACCGGAACCCATACGCAATCAATGGCCTCTCTGGTTTATTATTGTGCTTCAGTAAAATTTGCTTTAATTGTTATAGGGATAATTTATCTACTGATTGGATTAGTTGTTCTGGTTTTTAAAACGAAAAACTGAGATGAGTTTTCAAACTTTTCTAGACGCAGATTATTATGATTGCTTATGATTTTTTTGATGCAAAGCTTTAGAATACTTTATCATGATAAATCAGCGGCATCAGCGTCTGATATATTTAAAGTCGCCTTCTGAAAGCTTTCATTTTTCTGAAGAAAGCTAAATTCTGAACAATCGCAATTTCTCTTCTTTTTCTTCTTTTTCGAGGGATAATGGTGGCGCGAAGTATTGCACGCCGAAATCAAAGTTGCCAACATTAAAAAAGCAATAACAATGATGGATTTAAGTTTCATTATAAAAGAGAAGCTGTGTAATGATGTTTAATCCTTGCAAAGTAAGTAGTTTTTGTTTCACTGCTGAACAAAAAACTTTAGGCATTTTAGGCACTTCAAACTTTAGCCACTTTTTTTATCTAAATTAGCCGTGTAATTATGGGACTTCTACATACTATTGGCGATTATGTTGTACTGATGGCTCAGACCTTCAAAAGGCCTGATAAAGGCAAGGTATTTCGAAAACAATTGTTCATCGACTTTCAACACCTTGGGGTTGATTCCATTGGTATTGTTGCCTTTATCTCGTTATTTGTAGGTGCTATTATCGCCATGCAAATGGCCTACAATATCAGTAGTCCGCTGGTACCTTTATATCTTATCGGTTACACCACCAAACAAATGATGATACTTGAGATTTCTCCAACTATCATGAGCCTGATCCTGGCTGGAAAAGTGGGTTCGAGCATCGCATCAGAAATTGGCACCATGCGGGTAACCGAGCAAATTGATGCCCTAAAAGTAATGGGCATTAACCCGGCCAACTACCTGATACTCCCTAAAATAACTGCCTCCATGATTTACAATCCTATCCTGATTGTTTTTTCAATGGTCATAGGTTTATTTGGAGGCTGGGTTGCTGTTAGTATTACAGGGATTGTTTCGCCGGTTGATTTTGTTATCGGTTTACAAGCCTGGCCCGTACCATACGATATTGCTTATGCCCTTATCAAAACCGTAGTTTTCGCATTTATTATTGCTTCCGTCTCCGGCTATTTCGGTTATACCGTTAAAGGTGGCTCGGTTGATGTGGGAAGAGCCAGTACCAAGGCTGTTGTGTCAAGCAGTATTTTAATCATTATTTTCGATTTAATTCTTACTCAAATGCTGTTAACGTGATTGAAGTAAAAAACATATTCAAGTCGTTCGACGGACAGCAAGTGTTGACGGATGTTTCCACCGTTTTTGAAGAAGGAAAGACAAATCTGATTATTGGCCAAAGTGGTTCCGGTAAAACGGTATTAATGAAATGTTGCATCGGCCTTTTTAATGTTGATGAAGGTGAAGTTATTTTCGATGGACGATGTTTTTCAGAATTGAAGGAAAAGAAAAAGAAATCAACCCGAAAAGAAATGGGCGTACTTTTTCAGGGAGGTGCATTGTTTGATTCCTATTCGGTTGAAGAAAATGTAATGTTTCCATTGAATATGTTTACCAAAATGCCATTTGAGGAGAAACAGGAACGTGTAAACGATGTGCTGAAAAGGGTGAACCTGATAAATGCCAATAAAAAATTTCCTGCAGAATTGAGTGGTGGCATGACCAAACGGGTAGCCATTGCACGGGCCATTGCCATGAATCCAAAATATTTATTTTGCGATGAGCCCAATTCCGGTCTTGATCCCAAAACAGCCGAATTAATTGACGAACTGATTTCGGATTTGACTGCAGAATACAATATGACAACGGTGATCAATACCCACGATATGAATTCGGTATTGCAGATTGGTCAAACGATAATTTTTGTAAACAAAGGCAAACTTTGGTGGAAAGGCAATAAAAAAGAAATCCTGGAAACTGATAATCCTGAATTAAACGAATTTGTATTTGCAACTGAATTAACCCGAAGAATAAAACGATGAATATTTCGCTGCTCGATATTTTCCTGTTGATTCCCATGCTGTTGTTTGCATGGGGTGGTTATAAAAAAGGTTTAATTATTAGTCTGGCATCACTGGCAGCTTTGGTATTTGGCTTGTATTTTGCTTTTTTCTTTTCAGATTACGCAGCTGGTTTATTGACCGAGTATTTTACAATCAGTGAAAAATATTTGGCTGTTATTTCGTTTGCGGTTACTTTTATCGTTGTAATTGCTGCAGTTATTTTATTAGGAAATGTTCTTGAAAAAGTCATCAATGTATTGATGTTGGGATTTCTAAATAAAGCGGCTGGTGCAGTATTTGGGCTTCTAAAAGGAGCACTTTATATGAGCATCTTAATATTTGTCGTTAATTATTTTGATGTAGGACAAAGTATTATTAATAAAGACAGCCGCGAAAAATCATTGTTTTACGAACCCGTCGAATCAATCGCTCCTTTCCTTTATTCGTGGCTGAACTTGGAGAACCTCAATATAAACCTTCCCGATAAGGAAGATATTCTGGATGAGGTTTATTAGGAAATTACTACCGCTGCAAGCGTCCACGCTTGCAGATTATTAATGAGCATAATTCTTTCAAGCCAGGAGGCTTGAAACAGGTGCTAAATTATCCCTCAATGGCAGCCACCCCCGGTAACGTCTTCCCTTCCAAAGATTCCAGCATGGCACCACCACCGGTGGAAACATAACTTACTTCGTCTTTCAGATTGTATTTATTGACGGCAGCAACAGAATCACCCCCACCTACCAAAGAATACGCACCTTTTGAAGTGGAATGGGCAATAGCTTTGGCGATATCAATTGTGCCTTTGGCAAAGTTGTCTAATTCAAAAACACCCATGGGGCCATTCCAAAGAATGGTTGCCGACTTTTCGATCACATCACTAAACGTGTTGATGGTTTCCGGGCCAATGTCCAAACCCAGCCAGCCATCAGGAATTTCACCTGCCTTGCAAGTTTGAATATTGGCATTATTATCAAATTTGTCGGCAATTACTGTATCAGTTGGAATGTAAAAAGTCACATTCATTTCTGCCGCTTTTTTCATGGCATTTTTGGCAGTGTCAATTAGATCGTCTTCCACCAACGAATTTCCAATCTGCCCACCCATGGCTTTGATGAAGGTAAACATCATCCCGCCGCCAATAATAATATTGTCAACCTTAGAAAGTAAACTGTTAATGATTTCAATTTTGCCCGAAACTTTGGCGCCTCCCAAAACAGCGGTAACCGGTTTTTTACCTTCTTTTAAAACCTTATTGATGCTGGCCAGTTCGTTTTTCATCACATAACCAAACATTTTGTCGTTTGGAAAAAATTGTGCGATGACAGCCGTGGAGGCATGTGCCCGGTGTGCAGTTCCAAAAGCATCGTTCATATAAACATCGGCCAGGGAAGCCAGTTTTTCAGCAAATGCTGCATCCCCATTTTTCTCTTCCGGATAAAAGCGGAGGTTTTCTAATAAAAGAACCTGCCCGGTTTTGAGCTGAGCAGCCATTTGCTTTGCGCTTTCACCAATGCAATCATCGGCAAAAAGGACTTCTGTTCCTAGTTTTTCAGACAGATCGTCGATAAGGTGTTTCAGGGAAAACTTATCTTCCGGACCGGTTTTCGGCCTGCCGAGATGCGACATCAAAATAACAGCCCCACCACCTTCACGTATTTTTTGGATAGTGGGAATGGCAGCACGGATCCGGGTATCATCGGTAATTTCAAAATTGTTATTTAATGGCACGTTAAAATCAACGCGGACAATCACTTTCTTTCCTGTAAAATCGTAGGTATCAATATTTTTCATGGTCATTAAATTTGGATGATTTGTTAGTTCTGAATTTAATTGCAAATCTAAGAAAGAAAGCACAATCTTCTAAGCGGTTTAGTGTTGAAACAAAATCAGTCGCCCTGACCTTCAGGTCAGGGTAAAAAAGCAATATATTTGTTTCCTCCAAAACCAAAATAAATGGACAATTTCAATGGCAATATTATTTCCAAGCTGCCGCAAACCGGCACTTCGGTTTTTGCAGTAATGAGTCAAATGGCGAACGAGCACAAAGCGGTGAATCTTTCACAAGGCTTTCCAGATTTTCCTATTTCAGAAGAACTTATTGACAGCGTACACCATTATATGCAAAAGGGTTTTAATCAGTACGCACCCATGCCGGGTGTTCCTGAATTGCGTCAGGCGATTTCGAAAATGTTCGTCAAAAATCATGGGGCAAATTACAATCCGGAAACAGAAATTAATATTACTGCCGGTGCAACCCAGGGACTTTATACAGCAATTTCAGCTTTTGTAAAACCGGGTGATGAAGTCATTGTTTTTGAGCCGGCCTATGACAGTTATGCCCCGGCCGTTGAAGTAAATAAGGGAATTACAAAATACTCGAAATTGCTTTATCCTGATTTCGGGATCAATTGGGATGAATTACCAAAACTGATTTCCCATAATACGCGGATGATTATTATCAATACGCCGCATAATCCAACGGGCAGTGTACTCAAAGAAGATGACCTGAAGCGTTTGGAAAGGTTGACAAAAGGAACGGATATTATTGTGCTCAGCGATGAGGTTTACGAGCACCTTATTTTTGACGG